>DATLLV010000062.1:0-8116 GCA_035537655.1 Miltoncostaeaceae bacterium | reverse complement strand
CGCGATGCGGCGCCCGAGGTAGGTCAGGAGGTCGAGGGTGGCCTCGTCGGCCCAGTGCGCGTCCTCGACCACGCACAGGGTCGGCCGCTCGCGCGCGAGCTCCGCCAGCACCGCGTCGAAGGCGTCCAGGCGGCCGGCCTCCCGGAGGGCCTCGCCCAGATGCGGCGCGTCCGCCGTCGCGATCTCGAGGAAGGGGCCGAGGGGGCGTGCCACCGCGAGGTCGTCGCAAGCGCCCCAGAGCACGCGGGCCGTGGCGGCGCGGTCGCCCGCGAACCGGGCCACCAGGCTGGTCTTGCCGATGCCCGCCTCGCCGCTGACCAGGGCGACGGCGCCGCGGCCCTCGGCCGCCTCGGCAAGCGCCGCGTCGAGTTGGGCGAGCGCCGCATCGCGCTCGAGGAGCAGCATGAGGACATCCTATTGCCGCCGCACGCCGTCGCGGACCACGAGGAAGTTCGCGGTCCCGCCGCTCAGGGCCACCGGGCGCCCCGACACGCGCGCGCGCAGGCTCGGCGTCCAGCCGACGCGGATCCACAGCGGGTGCGCGACGCTCCAGCGCCGGGCCGACCCCGGCGCGAGCGTCCCCTCGAAGACCGCCTCGCCGTCCGCGCCGCCGCGGCGGACCTCGAGGTAGGAGCCGTAGGGCGGCAGCCCGGTCACGGCCAGCAGCGGGGCCGCGGTCGCCGCCGGGCGCTGGGCGGGGCGCGGCGCCGTGGGCGCCGGCGGGCGCGGGACCAGCCGCGACGACGGCCGCGTCTCGGGCGGGGACGAGTGGTGGCCGCTCAACCCGGTCCAGGCGAGGACGCCGATCACGACGATCGCGCCGACGGACATCCAGCGCAGGGCGGCCGCGCGCCCGGGCCGGCGCGGGCGGCGCGGGCGCGGCAGGCCGCGCCGCAGCGCGTCGATGGGCCGCTCGGGCGGCGGCAGCGGCTGCAGGTCGTGCTCGCTCAGGCGCTGGTCCTGGCCCACCAGGCGGTCGTACTCCGCGACCAGCCGCTCGGCGTCGAGCCCCAGCAGCCGCGCGTATGAGCGCAGGAAGCCGCGCACGTACGGCGGCTCGGGCAGCTTCTCGAAGCGGCCCTCCTCGAGGGCCCTGAGCTGCCCCGCCCGGATCCGGGTCGCGCGCTCGCACTCGGCAAGGTCGAGTCCGCGCCGCTCCCGGGCGTCCCGGAGGGTCGTCCCGATCTCGAGCATCCCGCTCCACCCGCTTGCGCTCTGCCCGCAGTGTGCGCCCGAGCGCGGGCGCCGTCAAACGCCCGCGGAACCCGGGCGTCGTGGGATACGGTCCGGCGCGTGGCGCGCGCGAAGCGCCGCGCCCGTCGCCGGTAGGGCGCGCCCTCGCGAGGGTAGGGTCCAGGCGTGGGCCTGCGCGAATCCCATCGGCCGGGGACGTTCTCGTGGACGGACCTGAGCACGCCCGACCCCGAGGCGGCGGTCGCCTTCTACGGCGCCCTGCTCGGCTGGGTGGGCGAGGAGATGCCGGCGGGCCCCGACGCCACGTATTGGATGCTGCGCGTGAACGGGCACTACGTGTCGGGCATGTCGGCCATGCGCGAGGAGCAGCTCGCCGCGGGCTCGCCGCCGGCCTGGCTGTCATACGTGACGGTCGAGGACGCCGACGCGACCGCGGCGCGCGTCGGCGAGCTGGGCGGCGCGATCATGCTGCCGCCGTTCGACGTGCTCGACGCGGGCCGCATGGCGCTGATGCGCGACCCCCAGGGCGCGATCTTCGCCGTCTGGCAGCCGCGGCGCCACATCGGCGCCGAGCTGGTCAACGAACCCGGCGCGATGGTGCTCAACCAGCTCAACACGAGCGACCCCGAAGGCGCGGCCGAGTTCTACGCCGCCCTGTTCGGCTGGGCCGTGAGCCAGGTCGCCACCGAGCCCCAGGCCTACTGGGGGATCATGAACGGCAGCGCCCTCAACGGCGGCATCATGGCCCTGCCGCCCGAGACGCCGGCGCCGCCCCACTGGCTCGTCTACTTCACGTCGCCCGACCTCGACGAGGCCGCCGAGACGATCGGGCGCCTGGGCGGCTCGGTCGTCTTCCCGCCGATGGCGATCCAGTCCGGCCGGATCCTGGTCGCGCGCGACCCCCAGGGGGCCTACTTCGCCCTGTTCGAGGGCGAGGTCGACCCCTGACCGCAGCTCACCCCAGCCGGTCGTACTCGGCGCACCAGTCGGCCGGCGCGCCCGGCGGCCGGTAGGCCCGGGCCAGCTCGCGCGCCCGCTCGACCGCGCGGCGACCCGCGTCCATGTCGAGCACCTGGAAGGTGCGAGAGCGCTCGAGCCGGCCGGTGCGGGCGACGGCGGCCGCCAGGCCGGCGGCGGCGATCTCGTCGGGCATCTCGTAGACGGCGAAGCCGTCGTCGTTCCCCAGCATCCAGTAGAACGCGATGAGCTCACCGCCCGCGCCGGCGATCGCCTCGGCCGCCGCCTCCGCCCGGTTCGGCGGATCGTCGACCATGCGAGCCCAGGCGTCGGCGGTGTAGGTGAAGAAGGTCACGTACGTTGGCATCCTGCCGCCTCCTCGGTCGTCCGGCCGGCGTCGACCGTGTCCTCCGGCCGCCCCGGCGTCAACTCACGCGGTGCGTCGCCGCGACGACCTCGGGCCTCTTTCGCGACCGGGAGTGGCGTAACAGGGGGTCCGGTTGGGAGACTGCGCACGCGGCGGCGCCCGCCCCGGACGCCGTCGACGACACCGAAGGGGGTTCAATGCCGCACCAGTACGACTGCCCCGACTGCGAAGAGACCTTCAGCGAGGACACTGCGGAGGGGCTCATCAAGCGCGCGGCCGCGCACCATCACGATCACCACGGGGGGCCGGCGGAGATGACGCCGGAGATGGAGGCCGCCATCCGCAACTCGATGGTGCAGACCTAGCGGGAGCCGCTCGTGCCTGCGGTACGGTGGGCTCGTGATCCCGCCGGCCGCAGGCTTCTCGCTCGCCGCGGACGAGGGTGAGCCGCTCGAGTTCAGCGGCGCGCGCTTCCTCGTGCGCGCGTCGGCCGCGACCACCGGCGGCGCCTTCACGATCATCGAGGAGATCGACCCCCTCGACACGCCCCTGCACGTCCACGAGCGCGAGGACGAGCTGTTCTACGTCCTCGAGGGCGAGCACATCTTCGTCGTCGGCGACGAGGAGCACCGCGTGGGCCCCGGCGGGGTCGTGTTCGGCCCGCGCAACGTCCCGCACGCCCACTCGCGCGCCGTGGCGCGGACGGGGCGCTTCCTCACGATGACCTCGCCGGCCGGGTTCGAGGGCTTCTTCCGCGAGCTGGCCGGCGCCGCCGCGCGCGGCGGCGCCGGGGCGGAGGACTACGCGCGCGTCTCCCGCGCGTACGGGGTCGCCTGGCTCTAGGAGCCCTCGGGAGGCGTCATCATCACCGCCGGGTCGATGTACTCCGCCTCCTCGGCGATCAGCCCGTCCTCGACCCGGTAGACCGAGACGGCGGGGACGTCGACGCGCTCGCCCCGGGCCGTCCAGGCGCCCCAGTCCTCGCGGTGGGTGCCGGTGAGGCGCCACTCGAGCCACGCGGTGCCCTCCGGGCCCTCGCCGACGCGCAGCACCTCGACGCGCAGGTCGGGCACGGCGACCATGAAGCCGGCGATGCGCTCGCGGATGGCGTCGCGGCCCACGAAGCGCGGGAAGCGCGCCCCGCCGGCCGTCGCCCGCGCCAGGATCCGTCCCTCGCGCACGCCGTCCTCGGCGAAGCAGGCGGCGCAGCCCTCGGGGTCCATGGCGTTCCACGCCGCCATGTAGGCGAGCGCCGTCTCGGTGGGGCTGCGGCCGGCCACGACTACCCGGCGGCACGATAGCGCAGGTAGAGGTAGCCGTCCTCGTCGTCGCACAGCGAGGCCACCTCGAGCCCCAGCGGCCCCAGGGGCGGCCCGGACACGATCCGTCCCGCCTGGCCGGCGGCGAGCAGGGGCGCGACGGTCAGGCAGAGCTCGTCGACCAGGCTCATGGCCGCCAGCAGCCCGAACAGCGACGGGCCGCCCTCGCAGAGCGCGGTGCGCGCGCCGGCAGCGCCCAGCAGCGCGAGGGCGCGGACCAGGTCGACGCCGCCGGTGCCGACCGCGATCACGTCGGCGACCTCTGCGGCGGCGGCCCGCCGCTCGGCCGGGGCGTCCGCGGCGGTGATGACGATGGGTCGCGAGGTGGGCCGCGCGAAGAGGGCGGCGTCGAGGTCGACCGAGCAGGTGCGGGTGACGACGGCGAGCCGCGGCAGCGGGTCCTGGCCGCGCGCCCGGCGTGCGGCCACGAGCTCGTCCGGCAGCGAGGGCGGGCCGTAGCCCTCGATCGCGACCGTCCGGCCGCCGGCGAGCACCACGTCGGCCAGCGAGCGCAGGACGCGGAAGAGCGCCCGGTCGCCCGGACCCCCGAGGCCGCCCGAGCGCCCCTCCAGGGTCACCGCCCCGTCGGCGCTGGCGATCATGTTGAGCCGCACGCCGGGCCGGCCCTCCGCCGTCGGCGGGTCCCCGTAGACCTCGAGCGGGTCGGCCTGGCCGGCCGGCGAGGGGCGCAAGCGGCGCACGCTCAGGCGACCGCCGCGAGGACGTCGCGCCGCGAGCGCAGGAAGGCGAGCGCGGCCGCGGGCTGGTCGGGCGCGTCCAACAGCTCGCCCAGGCGCATGATCGCGCCCGGGAACGACCCGGCGTTCCAGAGCTCCCCCTGGGCCATCGCCGGGTCGGAGGGCAGCACGTACAGGTACGGCTCGTCGACGGCCGAGTCCCCCGGCGAGGCGCCGTAGATCGCCCGGAACGGCCCCTCGGGGCCGCAGTCGAACGCCGCGTCGAAGTGCTCGGGCCACAGCTGGACCGGGCCGGCCGGCTCGCACGGCGCGTCGGCGCGCAGCTCCTCGAGCACCGACCAGGCGAAGCCGTACCAGTCCGCGAGCAGGCGGGCGGCGGCGGGGTCGACGCCGAGCGCGGCGTCGGGGTCGCCGGCCGGCGGGACGTCGAAGCCCTGCGCCCAGGCGACGTCCGGCGGCCCGTCGAGGGCGAGCGCCGCCGCAGCCGACAGCGTCGTCAGTGGCTCGTCCCGGGCCTCGCCGCCCGCCTGGCGCACGATCCGGTCGCCCACGATCCGCACCTGCTCGTCCCTGCCGAAGAAGGGCGTGCCGAAGCCGCCCAACGTGAAACGCAGGCCGATCTTGCCGTTCGCCCGGCGCCGGGCCGGCGACACGGCGTAGACGGCCACCCGGTGGAGCGCGAGGCGGGTCGCGGCGAACGCCGGCGGCGGGGCCTCGAGGCGGCGCCGGGCGCCGAGCCAGCGGTCGGCGGCCCAGGCGGCCCACTCGGGATGGTCCTGCAGCCACTCGTCCCAGGTGCGCCCCGCCGCAAGGCGCACCGGCGCCACGGTGCCCTCGCCCGGCGGACCGCCCCGCCGGACCGGGTCGTCGGCGAACCAGGGCGGCGCGACGACGGCGGGCGGGCCCGGCTCGAGCACACGCGCCTCCAGGCCCCGCTGAAGCGGGGCCTGGGCCTCGGCGCGCGGATCCCGTGGGGACGTGGCCACGGCACCACTCAACCACGTCCGCGGCGACTCAGGAGCCCGTCAGCACCCCGACCATGTGCCCTTCGGGGTCGGTGAAGAGCCCGATGATGAGCCCGGGCATGACCTCCTCCGGCCCCATCCGGCGGGTCCCGCCGAGCTCCTCGGCCTGCGCCAGGGCGGCCTCGACGTCCGGCACCTCGACGTAGACGGTCACGTAGGGCTCGGGCGCCATCTCCTCGGGCGCGCCCATGATGCCGCCGCCGATGCCGACGCCATCGGCGTTCGTGTTGCCCTCGCGCTGGATGATCCCGTAGTTCATCGGGTTGTTCGAGTCGATCTCCCAGCCGAAGAGCTGCGCGTAGTAGCTCTTCAGCGCGTCGCCGTCCCGACCGATGATCTCGAAGTGCACGACCGGCTGTCCCATCTCGTCCTCCCGTCCCGCGCCGTGCCTCCGGCGCGCTCGACTGTCCGACCCTATGACCGCGCCCCGCGCGGTGAATCATCGCCGCTCGGGGCCGCGCGCGCCCGGCCCGTGGCGGGCGATGACCGCGCGCCCGCTCCGAACCACCCCCTCCCGCCGCCCCGGTCGCAACCACACGAATGACCAGGGAACCGCCAGCCTTCCGGGGGAAGGCGCCCGCAGGCAGCGTCCATAGGGTCGGGCCCCCGGCGCCCAGGAGGAGGCCCCAACGTGCAGATCCTCGGAATCGATCTCGGCTTTGGCTTCACCAAGGCCACGGACGGCGAGCGATCGCTCGTCGTCAAGTCCGTCATCGGCGAGGCGACCGACGGTCGTCTGGGAGCGCCGATGCCGGACGCGCGACCCGGCAACGACCACCTTCACATCGAGCTCGAGGACCGCGGTCTCTTCGTCGGCGACCTCGCGGAGCGCCAGAGCGGCCTGCGCTCGTTCACGCTCGACCAGGACCGCTTCATCACGGACTCCGCGCGCATCCTCGCGATCGCCACGGCGGCCGAGCTGACCGAGTCCGACGATCCGATCGCCGTCGTGACGGGCCTGCCGATCTCGACGTACCGGCAGAAGGTGGACGAGCTCGAGCGCCTGCTGCGCGACCGCCACTCCTTCATCGCGATCGGCGCGGACGGCACGCGCGCGCGCCGCGTCATCGAGATCCGCGACGTGAAGGTCATCCCGCAGCCGTTCGGCTCGATGTACGACCTGGTGCTCGACGACGCCGGCTCGGTCGGCGACCGCCAGTTGCTGCAGCAGAAGGTCGGCATCATCGACGTCGGCTTCCGGACCTCCGACCTCACGGTCTCGGACCGGGGCACCTTCCTCGAGCGGGCCAGCATCAGCACCGAGACCGGCGTGGGCCGCGCCTTCGCCACGATCGCGGCGAAGATCCGCGAGAAGAGCGGCGTCAGCGTCGAGCTCTACCGCCTCTACGAGGCGATGGACGAGGGCCGCATCAAGATCCGCGGCGAGAGCTTCGACCTCAGCAAGCTCATCGAGCACGTGCTCACCCAGCTGGCGACCGACATCGCGAGCGACGCCAACCGCCTCTGGGCGGACGAGTGGGACATGGACGCGATCGTCATCACCGGCGGCGGCGGCGCGGTGCTGGCGCCCTACCTCACCCCGCTGCTGAGCGGCCGTGTGCTGCCGGTGGACGGCTCGCGCGACGCCCGCCTCAACAACGTCCGCGGCTTCTGGAAGCTGGGCGTGAAGACCTGGGGCGTCCCCGCCCCGGCCCCCGCGGCCGAGCCGGAGCCGGCGATGGTCGGCGGCGGCAACGGCGAGGCTCCGGCGAGGGCCCTCCCGTACTGAGCCCCGCGGACGGCCCGTCCCCGCCCGGCGGGGGCGGGCCGGCTCAGCCGGCCGGGAAGCCGTAGCTCGCGGCGCGGGCCATGACCTCGTCGGCGTAGTCCGCCCGGGCGTCGGCGCAGGCGCCGTAGTAGCCGCAGGCCGCCTGGCGGTAGGCCTCCGCCGAGCCGCCGCGCGCCGGCGCGCCCTTCCCCTCGCGCAGCCCGCGGGCGGCAGTGGCGATCGCGTCGGCCGGGTCGAGCGGGTCGACGCGGCCGTCGCCGTTCGCATCGACCCCCCAGGTGGCCACGAAGTCCCCGCAGCGGCCGCCGACCCCGAGCTGCATCGGCCCGACGCAGCCCTCCGGGTTCACCCGGTTCGCCGCCGGGTTGCGGCCGTGGTTCGACTCCTGGGCGCCGATCGCGGCGAGGAAGCGCCAGTCGATGTCCATCTTGAGGCCGAACTGCTGGTAGAGGGCGAGGTAATCGCGCGGGATCTCGGCCGCGGCCGCGGCGGTGAGGCGTGGGACCGTCGAGGGCGGCGGGGCGGCGGCGCCGCCGTCGCTCTGCCCGGCGAGGCCGACGGCCGCCGCGACGGCCGCAAGCCCGACGACCGCGACCGCGGCGGCGGCGGCCAGGCCGCGCCGCGGCCGCGCCGGGCGGGCGCGCGCCCGGGTCCGCGGCCGCGGCGCAGGCACCCGAGGCGCGGGCGCGGGCGCGGGGAACGCGGGCGCCAGGGCCGGCGATGCGGCCGGGCGGGGCCGGGCGAGGAAGGACGGGATCTCGAGCTCGGCCGCCGGCGCAACGGGGGCCACCATCGGCGCCGCGACCGCCGGCGGCCGAGCTCGAGAT
>DATLLV010000061.1:0-6206 GCA_035537655.1 Miltoncostaeaceae bacterium | reverse complement strand
AGCTCCACGAACGTGCCGACCACGCCGTGGGCGCGCAGCATCTCGGTGACCGTCAGCACGAGGTCGGTCGCCGTCGCCCCGGCCTCCAGGCGGCCGGTCATCTTCAGGCCGATGACCGTCGGCGTGGGCTGGGAGAGCGGTTGGCCCAGCAGCACGGCCTCGGCCTCGATGCCGCCGACGCCGAAGCCCAGCACGCCGAGGCCGTTGATCATCGTCGTGTGCGAGTCGGTCCCGACCAGCGTGTCCGGGAAGGCGGTCAGCTCGCCGTCGAGCTCGCGCGACTGCACGACCGGCGAGAGGTACTCCAGGTTGACCTGGTGCACGATGCCCGTCCCCGGCGGCACGGTGCGGAAGTCGGCGAAGGCCTGCTGGGCCCAGCGCAGCAGCATGTAGCGCTCGCGGTTGCGCTCGTACTCGCGCTCGACGTTCGCCGCGAAGGCGCCCGAGTCGCCGAAGCGATCGACCTGCACCGAATGGTCGATGACCAGGTCGGCCGGCACCAGCGGATTGATCAGGCTCGGGTCGCCGCCCAGTTGGGCCATCGCGTCGCGCATTGCCGCCAGGTCGACCACGCAGGGGACGCCCGTGAAGTCCTGCATCACCACCCGCGCCGGCAGGAAGGGCACCTCGGCCGCCGAGCCCGAGTTGGGGCGCCACGCCGCCAGCGCCCGCACGTCGTCCTCGGTCACGAACCCGCGCCCGCAGTTGCGCAGCACGCACTCCAGCAGCACCTTGATCGTGAAGGGGGTGCGGTCGAGGTCGTCCCGCACGGCCTCCAGCCGGTGATAGACGTGCTCGCGGCCGCCGGCCTGCAGCGTCTCGCGGGCGGAGAAGGGGTCCGGGCTGGGGCTCACGGCGATCTCCTGGGGGTCGTCTCTGCGGCGACCTCCAAGGGTATCGGAGCGCGCCGGGGGCTAGGCCGCCGCCCCCACCCTGCGAGACGCGACCTCGCGCCGCACGACCGGCGCCACCTCGGTGCCGAACAGCTCGATCGCGCGCATGACCTCGTCGTGCGGCAGCGAGCCGACCGTGAGCTGCATCAGGAAGCGGTCGTGGCCGAAGATCTCGTGCTGGAAGAGGATCTTCTCGACCACCTGCTGCGGGCTGCCCACGAAGTTCGCGCCCCGCGGCGACAGGCTGGCGTCGAAGTCGGCCCGGCTCATCGGCCCCCAGCCGCGCTCGCGGCCGATGCGGTTCATCATCGTCGCGAAGGGCGGGAAGGCGAGGTCCGCCGCGGCCTTCGAGCTCTCGGCGACGAAGCCGTGCGAGTTGATGCTCAGGCGCGGCCGCTCGTGCCCGGCCTCGGCGGCGGCGCGCCGGTGCAGGTCGGCCAGGCCGGCGAAGCGCTCGGGCATCCCGCCGATGATGGCCAGCGCCAGCGGCAGCCCCAGGCCGCCGGCGCGCACGACCGACTGCGGGGTGCCGCCCACGGCGATCCACACCGGCAGGGGGTCCTGGAGGGGCCGCGGGTAGACGCCGCGGTCGTCGATCGGCGCCCGCAGGCGCCCGGACCAGGTCACGCGCTCGTGCTCGCGCAGCGCCAGCAGCAGGTCGAGCTTCTCGGCGAAGAGGGCGTCGTAGTCGTCGAGGTCGTAGCCGAAGAGCGGGAACGACTCGATGAACGACCCGCGCCCGGCCATGATCTCGGCCCGCCCGCCCGAGAGCAGGTCGAGGGTCGAGAACTCCTCGAAGACCCGCACCGGGTCGTCGGAGGAGAGGACGCTCACCGCGCTGGTCAGCCGGATGCGCGAGGTGCGCTCGGCGGCGGCGGCCAGCACCACCGCGGGCGCCGAGACGGCGAAGTCCGGCCGGTGGTGCTCGCCCACGCCGAACACGTCGAGCCCGACCTGGTCGGCCAGCTCGACCTCCTCCACCAGGTCGCGCAGCCGCTGGGCGGGGCTGGTCGCGGCGCCCCCCGCAGCGTCCGGGGTCAGCTCCGCGAAGGTGTACAGGCCCAGCTCCATGGCGGGCCGGTCCTCGTGCTCGTTCGTCGTCATCGCGGCGACGAGGCTAGCACATGATTGATCACGCAAGTAAACGGGCCCCGGCGGGGGAAGCCGGGGCCCTGGGGTGCCGTCGCGTCGCGGGTCGGGGGCGGCCGCTAGCCGGCCACCGCCGGCCGGACCTGGGTCTGGGCCGCCTGCGCCACCCGCACCAGCGCCGTCGCGCGGGCCGCGCCGCAGCGGGCGGTGGCCTTCGCCGACAGGGTGCGGCGCCCGGCCGTCGTGCGATCGGCGCGCAGCGTCACCGAGACGGTGCGGCGCGCGCGCGGGCCCAGCGTGCCGAGCGACCACTCCATCGCGCCGTCCGCCATGGCGGCGCGCTTCGCGCGGCCCGCGAGGGCGAAGCCGGAGGGCAGCCGCAGAGCGAGCCTGGCGCGGCGGGCGACCGCGGCCCCGGCGCCGTTGCGCACGGTGACCGAGAACGCGGCGGCCTCGCCGGCGCCGAGCACCCGCGGCCCCCGGACGGCGGCGCGCAGGCGCGGCGCGGGGCAGGAGGCGGCCTCGGACTGGGGCATGGCCTCCTGGATCGCGGGGGACGGCGGGGAGGCGGGCCGCGAGACGACGCTCGCGACGCCGACCGGCGGCGCGCAGGCCGCACCGGTCACCTCGACGACGTGGGTCGCGCTGTCGTTCGCCGCGTTGGCGTCGCGCAGGCCCTTCTTGTCGCCGCGGAGCTCGACGGTGGCGGTGTTCTCCAGGAGGCCGCAGTCCGCGGCCGAGGTGGTGCGGGTGCCGGCCCAGTCGAGCGACTCGCCGGGGTCGAGCGCGCCGTCCGTGGCGCCGCCGGCGGGGGTCAGGTCGGCGAGCTGGGGGTCGCTCACCAGGATGTCGGCCACCGGCACCGCGACCTGCCCGGCGTTGGTCACGGTGATCCGGTAGCCGATCGTCTCGCCGGGGGCGTACGCGCTCGCGTCGGAGGTCTTGGCGATCGCCAGGTCGGCCTCGTCGGACGCCGTGACCCCGGCGAGGGCCGGGACGGCGGCGACGGCGAGGCAGCCGGCGACCAGGGGCAGGACGGTGCGGCGGCGCGGACGCCGCCGGGCGGTGGGGGTGCTCATGGCGGCCATCCTCTGCCCCGCGCGGCTCTCGGCCCACGCCCGGAGGAGCAGTCCTCGCGCGGCGGGCGGGGGGGAGGGCCGCCCCCCGGTCAGGTGGGCGTGGTCAGCTTGCGGTAGGTGATCCGCTTCGGGCGGGCCGCCTCCTCGCCCAGGGTGCGGCGCCGGTGCTCCTCGTAGTCGGCGTAGTTGCCCTCGAACCAGCGCACGGCGCTGTCGCCCTCGAAGGCGAGGATGTGGGTGGCGATCCGGTCGAGGAACCAGCGGTCGTGCGAGGTGATCAGCGCCGAGCCGGACCAGCCCACCAGGGCCTCCTCGAGCGCCCGCAGGGTGTCCACGTCGAGGTCGTTGGTGGGCTCGTCGAGCAGGATCACGTTGCCGCCGCCCGCCAGCAGCTTGGCCAGGTGGAGGCGGTTGCGCTCGCCCCCCGAGAGCTGGCCGACGGGCTTCTGCTGGTCGGAGCCGCGGAAGTTGAACGAGGCGACGTAGGCGCGCGAGTTGACCTCGTCGCGGCCGCCGAGGCGGATGACGTCCTGGCCGCCCGAGACCTCCTCCCAGACGGTCTTGGACGGGTCGAGCGCGTCGCGCGACTGGTCGACGTAGGCGAGCTCGACCGTGTCGCCCACGCGCAGGCGGCCGCCGTCGGGCGCCTCCTCGCCGACGATCATGCGGAACAGGGTCGTCTTGCCGGCGCCGTTGGCGCCGATGACGCCCACGATGCCTCCCGGCGGCACCGAGAAGGAGAGGTCCTCCATCAGCAGGCGGTCGCCGTACCCCTTCGTGAGGCCCTCGGCCTCGACGACCACGTCGCCCAGGCGCGGCGCCGGCGGGATGCGGATCTCCACCGAGCCGCCGCGGCGCTCGCCCTCCTCCGCCACCAGGCGCTCGTAGTTCGCCAGGCGCGCCTTGCTCTTGGCCTGCCGCGCCCGCGGCGAGCTGCGCACCCACTCCAGCTCGTGGGCGAGGGCCCTCTGGCGCGCCGACTCGGCCTTCTCCTCCTGCTCCAGGCGCATGCGCTTCTGCTCGAGCCAGGACGAGTAGTTGCCCTTCCAGGGGATGCCCTTGCCGCGGTCGAGCTCGAGGATCCAGCCGGCGACGTTGTCCAGGAAGTAGCGGTCGTGGGTCACGGCGACGACGGTGCCCGGGTACTCCTCGAGGAAGCGCTCCAGCCAGGCCACCGACTCGGCGTCGAGGTGGTTCGTGGGCTCGTCGAGCAGCAGCAGGTCGGGCGCCGACAGCAGCAGCCGGCAGAGCGCCACGCGGCGGCGCTCGCCCCCGGAGAGCGTGGTGACGTCCTGGTCTCCGGGCGGCACCCGCAGCGCGTCCATGGCGACGTCGAGGGTGCGCTCGATGTCCCAGGCGTTGCGTCGCTCGATCTCGTCCTGGACCTCCTGGTACTCGCCAAGCAGCGCCTCCATCTCGTCCGGCTCGACCTCGCCCAGGCGGGCGCCGATCTCCTCGAAGCGGCGCAGCAGCTCCATCGAGGACGCCACCCCCTCCTCGACGTTGCCGCGGACGTCCTTGGAGGGGTCGAGATCGGGCTCCTGCGGCAGCAGGCCAACGGTGGCGCCGGGCGCGAGGATCGCGTCGCCCGAGAAATCGCGGTCGAGCCCGGCCATGATCCTCAGCAGGGTGGACTTGCCCGCCCCGTTGGCGCCCAGCACGCCGATCTTGGCGCCGGGGAAGAACGACAGCGAGACGTTGTCGAGCACCACCTTGTCGGGAGGATGCGTCCTCCGCAGGCGGTACATGGAGAAGATGTATTCGTCGGCCATCGCGATCCAGCGTAACGGACGCCCCCCGAGGGCTGTCCGCACCTCTCAGGCGCGCTAACCTCGATGCCGACAAGGGATCTGAGGAGCGCGGCGGGCGCCGCGCGAGCCCCCGGGGAGGGGGGAGACATATGACGACGATGATGGACAAGCGGCCGCACGCGGCGGCCCATGAGACGGGCGCCGTCGCCCACCTGAGCGCGGGCGGCTGGGGCCACTACCACCGGCGGGACTGCCCCGAGGCGCCCCGCCGCGGCGACGCCGGCGTGCGCGACGTGGTGCACGGCCCCTGGCGGTACCTCGCGGCCCACTGGCGGCCCTGCCCCACGTGCCGGCCGCCCCGGGCGGCCTGACCCTCGACGGCTCCGCTACGGTGAGCGCATGGACGTGACCGAGGCGACATTCGACGCTGATGTGATCGAGCGCTCGCGCGAGGTGCCCGTGGTCGTGGACTTCTGGGCGGCCTGGTGCGGCCCCTGCCGGCAGCTCACGCCGATCCTCCAGGAGGCGGTGGAGCGCCGCGACGGCGCCGTCGTGCTGGCGAAGGTGGACATCGACGCCAACCCGAACCTGGCCCAGCAGCACCGCGTGATGAGCATTCCGATGGTGAAGGGCTTCCGCGACGGCCGAGCCGTGGCCGAGTTCGTCGGCCTGCAGCCGCCGCCGGCGATCGAGACCTTCCTCGACCGGCTGGTGCCCTCCGAGGTCGACCGGCTCGTGGCCGAGGGCGACGAGGACTCGCTGCGCCAGGCGGTCGAGCGCGAGCCGGGCCACGTGGGGGCGCGGGTCGCGCTGGCGCGGCTGCTCCTGGACGAGGGACGCGCCGACGAGGCCGCCGCCGTGCTGGAGCCGGTGAAGTTCGACCAGGGCGCCGCCGCGCTGCTGTCGCGCCTGCGGCTCGCGTCGGTGGACCAGCCCGACGTCCAGGCCGGCCTCGCCGCGCTGGACCGCGGCCAGACCGAGCAGGGCCTCACCCACCTGACCGACGCCGTGCGGGTCGCCGACCCCGACCTGCGCGACGACCTGCGCCAGGCGCTGCTCGGCGTCTTCGCCGAGCTCGGCGAGCACCACCCGCTCTCGGTCCGCTTCCGCCGCCGGCTGGCCCAGGCGCTCTACTGAGCGTCGTCCCCCCGGCGAAGCCCGAGACGCAGGCGCTGTTCTCGGGCCTGGCCGGGCCGGCGTACTCGCGCCGGGCGGCGGTTCTGAGCCTGGGGCAGGAGCCGCGCTGGCACCGCTTCCTGGCCGGGCGGCTGCGCGCGGGCCGCGACGACCACGTGCTCGACGTGGCCACCGGCACCGGCGCCGTCGCCGCCGAGCTGGCGGCGTGCCACGGCTGCCGCGTGACCGGCCTCGACCAGAGCGAGGACATGCTCGCC
>DATLLV010000060.1:0-23748 GCA_035537655.1 Miltoncostaeaceae bacterium | reverse complement strand
GAAGCTCATCACCTTGGAGCCGCCGCCCTGCATGCGGTTCATCAGGTAGATCCAGAAGACGATGAACAGCACAAAGGGCGCCAGCCAGATCAGGCTCGACCACCAGGGCGAGCCCGGGATGCCCTTGATCTCATAGGGCACCTTGGCCGTGTCGAGGGCGTCGGTGAGGCTCTGGGAGTCCTCGGGGATGTAGCCGGTGTTGATCTTGGTGCCGTCCTTGAGGGTGGCGCTCACCTCGTTGGACTCGGTCTTGATGGTGGCCCGCGAGACCTCGCCCGCGGAGATGTCCGAGAGCAGCTGGGGGTAGGTCGGCGGCGGGGCCTTGCCCTCGTCTGAGACCACCAGCCGCTGGGCCACGAACACCAGCAGGATGACGATCAGGATCGGGAAGGCCGCGCTCTTGAGGAACCGGTTCACGGTGGGCCGAGGATAGCAGCGGCCTCTCCGCGGACCCGGTTAAGACTTCGCGTCGAGCTCCGCGATGAACGGCAGGTTGCGGTAGCGCTCGGCGTAGTCGAGGCCGTACCCGATCACGAACACGTCCGGCAGCTCGAAGCCGACGTAGCGGCTGGCGATGTTGAGCCGCTTGTGGCCCGGCTTGGCCAGCAGCGTGCAGACCTCCAGCGAGGCCGGCTGGCGCGAGGCGAGGTTCTTCAGCAGGTACGAGAGCGTCAGGCCCGAGTCGATCACGTCCTCCACCAGCAGCACGTCGCGGCCGGCGATCGGGGCGTCGAGGTCCTTGAGGATCCGCACGACGCCCGACGAGTGGGTCGACGAGCCGTAGGACGAGACGGCCATGAAGTCGAGCTCGCACCCGACCGTCAGCCGCCGCATGAGGTCGGCGATGAAGAACACCGCCCCCTTCAGCACGCCGATCATCAGCAGGTCGCGGCCCTCGTAGTCGCGCGAGATCTGGGCGGCGAGCTCGGTGATCCGCTCCTGCAAGCGGTCCTCCGGGATGAGGACGTCGCCGACGACGTCGCCCTCGACGCCCGTCACGCCGGCTCCAGCTCGAGCAGCACCGCGGGGGCGCCCGGCGGGGCGAGCAGGTCGGCGGCGGCGCGGTGGCCGGGCACCCAGACCACGCGCTCGCCGGCCGCCACCACGGGGGCGCGGTCGCGCAGCGGCGCCGGCACGCCGTCGTCGGCCAGCACCCGGCGCACGGCCCGCCGGCCGCCGCCCGCCAGGGCGAGGCGGTCGCCGGCGCGCGCGGCGCGCAGGGTCAGCGGCCCTCCCGGCCGCACGGCCACCCGCCCGGGCTCGGGCGGGGCGCCGCGGCCCGCGGTCGCGCGCACGACGACCGCGCCCAGCGCGGCCCGCCCCGGCACCCCGAGCGGGGCCGGGGCCGTCGGCGGGCCGGCCGGCGGCACGGCGATGACGACCCCGCGGACCAGCGCGGCGAGGGCGCCGCCCGCGAGATCGGCGACGGCGCCGGGGGGGCCGTCGAGCAGGGCGAGGGCGCGCGCCAGTGGGGCGGCGGCCGACGCGGCGGGCGGCAGCCCGGCCTCGGCGGCGAGCCGGCGCAGCAGCAGGCGGCGCATGGCCGGCGGCTCGGCCGCGAGGGCCCGGGCGTCGAGGCCAGCGCCCCGGCGCGTCCGGTCCCAGGCGGCGTCCACGAGCGGCTCCAGCAGGGCCGCCTCGTCGCGCAGGCGCTCGGCGAAGGCGGCGACGTTGGCCTCGGCCCCGGGATGGACGGCCGCGAGCGCCGGCAGCAGCCCATGCCGCACCCGCGTGCGCGCGAAGGCCGGGTCGTCGTTCGAGGGATCGCGCGCGACCGCCAGGCCGCGCCCGGCACACCAGGCGCGCGTCTCGGCGGCGGTGACGCACAGCAGCGGCCGGACGAGGTCGCCGCGGCGGGGCGCCATGCCCAGCGCCCCGTCGCGCCCGGTGCCGCGCGCCAGGCGGAAGAGGACGGTCTCGGCCTGGTCGGACGCGGTGTGGCCGGTGGCGACGCGGGCGTAGCCGTGGTCGGCGGCCGCGCGGTGGGCGGCCTCGAGCCGCGCCGCGCGGGCCCGCTCCTGCAGCCCGGGACCGCGCTCGAGCGCCGGCGTCGCCAGGTGGGTCGCCAGCCCCAGCGCGCGCGCCCCGTCAAGGGCCGAACGAGCCTCGGCCGCCGATCCCGGCCGCAGGCCGTGGTCGACGGCCAGGGCGGCCACCGGCCCGTCGTGGATCGCGGCGAGCACGTGCAGCAGGCAGGTGGAGTCCGGGCCGCCCGAGACCATGGCGAGCACCGGCGCGCCCGGGGGCAGCAGCCCGGCGCGACGGCAATGGGCCGCGACGCGAGCCTCGAGTGAGCTGGGCACGGCCGGAGCCTACGCGCCGATCTTGTCGGCGTAGCCCTCGAACTGCTGCTGGGTCAGCGCGCCGAAGCTGGTCTGCGCGATGCGCCCGTCGGCATCGATGAAGACCGTCACCGGCAGGCCGTTGGCGCCGTACTTGGCGATCGTGTCGCCGTCGCCGTCGACGCCCAGCGGGTAGTGGACGCCGTACTTGCGGGCGAAGGCCCGGCTCTTGGAGCCCCGGTCGTTCACCGCCAGCCCCACCACCTGCACGTCGCGGCGCTCCTTCGAGAAGGCCACCAGCGCCGGCGTCTCCTGCTGGCACGGGTCGCACCAGGACGCCCAGAAGTTGAGCACCACCGGCGTGCCGCGGTAGTCGGCCAGCGAGACCTCGCCCGCGCCGTCGAGGTCGGGGACCGTGAAGGCCGGTGCCGGGTGGCGTTGCTCGGGCGGGATGACCTTGGCCTCGTCGCCCAGGCCGAGGCCCGCGCAACCGGCCGCCAGTGCCGCCACGACGGCGACCAGCGAGAGGGCGGCGGCGGCGCGGCGCACGCGCCGAGGCTAGCAACCGCCCCGCGCCTGGTCCCGCACCCCGGGCGGGATACCCTGCCCGTCGTCATGGGCCTGCTGACACGCATCGACCGGCGCGCGGGGGCGGGGTTGCGCGCGGCGGTCGCGGCGGTGCCGGGCGGCCGGCCCGCGGCGGCGCTCGCGGCCGCGGCGCTGAGCCCGGGGTTCCGGCTGACCGTGGCGGCCATGATCTGGCGCCCGCCCAGCCGGCGCGCCGGCCTGGAGGCCCTGGCGGCCGGCGTCGGGGCGGCGGCGACGGCCCGCCTGTTGCGCGACCGGCTCGCCCGGCGGCGGCCCGGGCCGCGCTCGGAGGGCGGCTTCCCCAGCCGCCACGCGGCCGCCGCGACGGCGATCGCCCGCGTGTCGGCCCGCCACGACCGCCGTCTGGGGCGGGTGCTCGCGGCGGCTGCGGTCGTGGGGCTGGCGGCCCGGGTGGCCTCGGCCGAGCACGAGCCCGCCGACATCGCCGCCGGCGCGCTGCTCGGCCTGGCGGCCAGCCGCGCGCTGGAACGGCTCGTCCGGGACGGGGTAGCGTAGGCCGCCGTGTCTCCGCTCTTCCCCGTCCTCAGCAAGGCCCGCGGGCACCGGCTGATGGTCACCGGCAACCTGGTGAGCTGCACCTTCCTGGCGCTCGGCATCGTCGGGGCGCTCGACACCGCCCTGAAGGACACGGCGACCCTGGCGGTATTCACCGTCCACCCGGTCACCGCGGTCGTCTGGCTCATCATCGGGCTCGTCGGCGTCGCGATGAGCGTCGACCCGCGCAGCGCCCAGGTCTTCCTCCTCGGCGCGGGGGTCCTGCTGGGCGTCTGGGGCATCCTCTGCCTGGTGCTCGGGGACGCGGCGTCCGACGTCGTCGCCCGCGACCGCTCGCTGATCGTCCTGCTGCTCGTCTTCGCCGCCATCAGCCTGGTCGTGGCGCTGGTCCCGCCGATCGCGCGCCTGCACCGGGTGCTCGAGTAGTGGCGGGGGACTTCACGCCCGACCCGGCGCTCGCCGGGCGGTCGGTGCTGACCCTGCGGCACCACCCGCCCGCGGCCGTGACCGCCGTGCTCGACCTGGCCGACCGCCTGAAGGCCCGGCCCCACGCGCGGTGGCCGCCCCTGCTGGCGGGCCGGGTGATCGCGCTGATCTTCGAGAAGCCCTCGACCCGCACGCGCGTCTCGTTCGCCAGCGGCATCGCCCGCCTCGGCGGGACCGGGCTGGTGCTGTCCTCCGGCGACCTGCAGCTCGGACGCGGGGAGACGATCGAGGACACGGCCAAGGTCATGGGGCGCTGGGTCGAGGCCATCGTGCTGCGCACGGGCCCGCACGCGACGCTGGAGGAGCTCGACCGCCACGCCGGCGTCCCTGTGATCAACGGGCTCACCTACGAGCACCACCCGTGCCAGGCGCTGGCCGACGCGCAGACCATCCGCGAGCGCTTCGGCGACCTCGCGGGGCTGCGGGTCGCGTACCTGGGCGACGGCAACAACTGCTGCGTCTCGCTGATGATCGTCGGGGCGCTGACGGGCATGCGGGTGACCGCGGGCTGCCCGGAGGGCTACCGCCCGGACCCCGAGGTCGTGGCCTGGGCCGACGCGGCGGCGCGCGAGCGGGGCGGGTGGGCGCGCGTGACCGGCGACCCGCTCGAGGCCGTGGCCGGGGCCCACGCGCTCTACACCGACACCTGGGTCTCGATGGGCGACGAGGCGAGCGAGGCCGATCGCATCGCCGCGCTCGAGCCCTACCGGGTCGACGACGCGCTGCTCGACGCGGCAGCCCCGGACGCGGTGGCGATGCACTGCCTGCCCGCCCACCACGGGCACGAGATCACCTACGAGGTGCTCCACGGGCCGCGGTCGGCGGCCTGGGACCAGGCCGAGAACCGCATGCACGCCCAGGCGGCCCTGCTCGCCCACATCCTCGGCTGAGGGAGCACCAGCGGCCGGGCTCGTGTTTTGATGGGCCCATGAGGATCTTCCGCCGCCGCCGGCGAGACCCGAAGCCCGAGCCGGTGACCTGGGTGAAGGTGGCCTTCGCGCGCCATCAGCCCGAGGCCGAGATGCTGGCGAACCTGCTCGCCGAGCTCGACATCCCGGTGCTGGTGCGGCGCACCACGATCGACGTGCCCGACATGCTCGCGGGCGGCCCGCGCGAGCTGCTGGTGCCGGCCGACCGGGAGCTGGAGGCCCGCGCGCTGATCGATCCGAAGGAGCCGATCGACGTCGAGGCGGATCCCGGCCGCGGTGCGCCAGAATCCACGGGATGAGCGTCGCATCGTTCGGAGCAGGGCTGTCGCGGTCGCCCGACCCGGCGACCGCCGCGCGCGAGGCGTGCGCCGCCGCGCGGGCCGGGCTGGGCGGCGCGCCGGTGACGCTGGCCGTCGTCTTCGCCTCGCCCGACCTCTGCGAGCAGGCCGAGGAGCTCCTCGACGCCATCGCGGGCGAGCTGGCGCCGGAGCACCTGATCGGCTCGATGGGCGAGACGATCGTCGCCGAGGGCCAGGAGGTCGAGGACGGCCCCGCCCTGGCGGTGTGGGCGGCCGCCCTCCCCGGCGCCGAGGTCATCCCCTTCCGCCTCGTCGCCCGGCCGGTGGCCGAGGGCATGGGTGTCCTGGGCTGGCCGGACGCCGTCGCCGACGCGCCGGCCGGGAACGTCGGGCCGATCCTCATGCTCGCCGACCCGTTCACGTTCCCCGCCGACGGCCTGCTGGCGCAGCTGAACCAGGAGCCGGGGGCGCCGGTCGTGGTCGGCGGGCTGGCCTCGGGCGGGCAGCGCCCGGGCGAGCACCGCCTGTTCGCCGGGCGCGACGTGCTGACCGAGGGCGCCGTGGCCGTCGCTCTCCGCGGCGCGCGCATCCGCACGGTGGTCTCGCAGGGCTGCATGCCGATCGGTCCCGAGATGGTGATCACCGCGGCCGAGGGCTCGGCGGTGCACGAGCTGGCGGGGACGCCCGCGCTCCAGAAGCTGGAGGAGGTGATCGCGGCGCTCGACGCCGGCGAGCGGGCGCTGGTCGAGCAGGGGCTGTTGACCGGCCTGGTGATCGACGAGAACACGCCCGACTACGGCCGCGGCGACTTCCTCGTGCGGCCCATCCACGGCGGCGACCGCGAGTCGGGGGCGCTGATCGTGGGCGAGCAGGTGCGCGTGGGCCAGACGATGCGCTTCCACGTGCGCGACGCCGGCTCGGCCGACCTCGACCTGCGCGCGGCGCTGCGCGATGCGCGGGGCGAGATGGGCGGCGGGGCGCCCGGCGGGGCGCTGCTCTTCAGCTGCAACGGACGCGGCACACGCATGTTCACATCGCCCCATCACGACGCCTCGGCGATCGCCGAGGAGCTCGATCGCATCCCCGCCGCCGGCCTCTTCTGCAACGGCGAGATCGGCCCGGTCGGCGGCCGGAGCTTCGTACACTCCTTCACCGCGACGATGGCGGTGTTCGCGATCGACGATAGTGAATGACAGGTGAATTGCATTTACCTGAACACGTGAATTCCGGATCCTCACACCGCTCGTAGGATCCGCTCTATACTCGCCGCGGGTCATTCAACCGGACCGGAGGCGAGATGGCGGACGGTGAACCCGAGACGACTCGGGGCAACATCGGCAACGAGATCTTCGAGCAGGTCGAGAGGATCGTCGCCGACGAGGGACTGACGCGCACCCAGGCGTTCCAGAAGCTCTCGGAGCAGACCGGCCGCCGTGCCGGGACCGTCGCGGCGAACTACTACCGGGTGGCGCGCCAGCGCGGCGCCCCCCTGCAGCCGCGGCGCCGTCGCTCCGGGGGCCGCGCACCGGCTCGCGGTGGCGGCCGCCGGCGCGCGACCGCCGGCGGGGCCGACGCGGCCCTGGCCCGCGCGAGCGACGCGATCCAGGAGCTCTCGGCGATCGTGCGCAGCCAGGAGAAGGAGCTGGCCACCCTGCGCGAGCAGACGGCCGTGATCGACCAGCTCCAGCGGGTGCTCGACCGCTCGAAGTAAGTAACGGCCCTCAGGGCAGGACGGGGCGCTTGGCGCCCCGCTCCCGCTCCAGGACCGCGGGGACCTCGGCGAGCCCCACCGGCTCGCCGAGGAGCTCCGCGAACGGCAGCGCCCCGGCCGCGAGCGAGGCGACGGCCTCGCGGATCGCGCCGGGCGTGTGGTGGTACGAGCCGAGCAGGGTGAGCTCCTGGTAGTGGAGCGGCCCGGTGGGCAGGGCGACCTCGTCGCCGGGCGGGCAGCCGCCGTGCAGCAGCACCTCGCCGCCGGGCCGCGCCAGCGCCGCGGCGGCGCGCCAGGCCTCGGGCCGGCCGACGGCCTCGACGACCGCGGCCGCGCCCCGCCCGCCGGGCAGCGCCCGCCGCAGGGCCGCGGCGGACGCGTCGTCGCGCGGCGCCTCGTGGGTCGCGGCCGCGCCGAAGCGCAGCGCCCGCTCGCGGCGGTCGGGGTGGGGGTCGGCGACGTGGACCCGGCAGCCCCGGGCCGCGAGGGCCCCCGTCAGCAGCTGGCCCTGGACGCCGCCGCCGAGCACCAGCACGAGGTCGCCCGGGCCGGCGCCGCAGCGGCCGGCCGTGTGCAGCGCGCAGGCCAGCGGCTCGGCCATGGCGGCCAGCTCGGGCGCCAGGCCCGGCGGCAGCGGCAGCGTGTTGCCGGCCGCGATCGGCGCGGGCACGCGCAGGCGCTCGGCGAAGGCGCCGGTGAGGTAGACGATCGCCTCGCAGAGGTTCGCCCGCCCCTCGCGGCACGGGCCGCACGCGCCGCAGGGGGCCGAGTTGGCGACGACGACCCGATCGCCGGCCGCCTGGCCGGCGCCGGGGCCGGCCTCGACCACCGTGCCGGCGACCTCGTGGCCCAGGGGCGCCGGCAGCGGGCCGAGCGCGGGGTGGGCGCCGGCGCGGGCCATCTTGGCGTCGGTGGCGCAGGTCAGGGCCACGTCGACGCGCACCACCAGCTCGCCCGGGCCGGCGTGCGGGTCGGGCACCTCCTCCAGGCGCAGGTCGCCCGGGCCGTGCAGCATGAGGGCGCGCACGCGGCCGACGCTACAGGCCCTCGCGGGGTTGGCCGGCGGCGGCGCCCGCTAGCATGCCGCGTCCGCTCGTCCCTGGCCGCGGAGGCCGCCACGCCCTACCCCGAGCACCTGCGCGACATGGTCGAGGGCTACCTCGAGGGGCTCGACTTCGCCGCCACCGATCCCGCCGAGCGGGCCGAGATGCAGGGAACGGGGGGGCTGGTCGAGGCCATGCGCCACTCGCTCCTGGCCGGCGGCAAGCGCATCCGGCCGGTCCTGGCGCTCGCCACCGCCGAGAGCCTGGGCGAGCCGCCCGAGCGGCTGCTGCCCGCCGCGGCGGCCCTGGAGCTCGTCCACACGTACTCGCTGATCCACGACGACCTTCCGGCCATGGACGACGACGACCTGCGCCGCGGCCGGCCGACCTGCCACGTGGTCTACGGCGAGGACACGGCGATCCTCGCCGGGGACGCGCTCTTCGCCGAGGCCGTCCGCCTGGTGGCCGAGCGCCAGCCCGGGGGCGACGAGGTGCGGCTGGGCATCCTGCTCGAGGTCAGCCGCGCGACCGGCGTCGGCGGCATGGTGGGCGGCCAGTACCTGGACCTCAAGGACCACGGCCGCGGCTCGGCGGCGGCGCTGCGCCGCGTCCACGCCCTGAAGACCGGGCGCCTGATCGCCTGCGCCGTGCACTGCGCCCTCGTGCTCGCCCGGCCCGAGCCCGAGGTGGACGCCTCGCTGCGGAGCTTCGCCCGCGAGCTGGGGCTGCTGTTCCAGATCGTCGACGACATCCTCGACGTGGAGGGCTCGGAGGCCGACCTGGGCAAGGCCGTCGGCGCCGACGCCCGGCGCGGCAAGGTCACGTACGTCAGCACCCACGGCATCGAGGGCGCCCGGCGGCTGGCCGGCGAGGCCCACTCGCGCGCCCTGGCGGCGCTCGCCGACCTGCCGGGGCCCGCCGAGGACCTCGTGGGCATCGCCGATCTCACGTTCGCAAGGCATCACTAGACAAGCCTCTCGGACGGCGCGCCCCGCCGTCAGGCGGAGCATGGAGGGGCGTATGGGCCGCCAGACCGCGCTTTGTCCGCGTCCGGGCGGTGGGATAGCGTCTGTGAGAGGATTCCGCACCGCCCCGACCGGCCAGGAGCGCCCCGTGCCCAACCGTCCCCGATCGCTCGAGCTCGGCATGGCGACCTACCTCGTCAAGAAGCGGCTGATCCAGCGCGCCGAGCGGTTCCCCGTGACCCTGATGCTCGAGCCCCTCGAGATCTGCAACCTCGCCTGCCACGGCTGCGGGCGCATCCGCGAGTACGAGCACGTGTTCCACAAGCGGATGGAGGTCGACGAGTGCCTGCGCGTCGCCGAGGAGGCGGGCGCGCCGATCGTGAACATCCCCGGCGGCGAGCCGATGATCCACAAGCAGATCGACGAGATCGTCAACGGCATCACCGCCCAGGGCCGCTTCGTCTACATGTGCACGAACGGCCTGCTCATGAATCGGGCCTTCGGACGCATCCCGCCGTCCAACCGGTTCGCGTTCGTCGTTCACCTCGACGGCATGCGCGAGGTGCACGACAAGGCCGTCGACCGCGACGGGGTGTTCGACAAGGCGACGGGCTACATGCGCGAGGCCATCGCGCTCGGCTATCGCGTGTGCACGAACACGACCATCTACCGCGGGACGCCCGCCGTGGAGTACGTGGAGCTCTTCAAGTTCCTCAAGGACATGGGCGTCGAGGGGTGCATCACGGCGCCGGGCTACGACTACGAGGCGGTCACGCACGACCGCGAGCAGTTCCTCGCCCGCACCGAGGCGCAGGCCCTGTACACCGAGGTGCACGAGCTCTGCGACCACATGGACATCCCCTTCTACAACAACCCCCTCTTCCACGAGTTCCTCCAGGGGAAGCGCAACTACAGGTGCACGGCCTGGGCGATGCCCACGTACACCGTGGAGGGGTGGCGCAGCCCGTGTTACCTCCTCGCCGACAAGCACGTCGGCAGCCTCCGCGAGTTGTACGACGAGACCGACTGGGAGGCCTACGGGACCGACCGCGACCCGCGGTGCGCGAACTGCCTCATGCACTGCGGGTATGAGGCGAGCACGATCCTGGATGCCTTCAAGAGCCCGCGCGACCTGGTGACCCTGGCCCGCGCGTGATCGCCGTGGTGTGCGCCGTTGCCGCCGAGCGGCGCGCCCTGGCGGGGCTGGCGGGGCCCGACCTCGCGATCCACGTCTCGGGCATCGGCGCCGCCGCCGCCGAGCGCACCGCCGCCGCCGTGACCGCCGCCCCGCTCCGCGGGCTGGTCGCGGCCGGCTTCTGCGGCGCGCTCTCCCCCGGGCTGCGGGTTGGGGACCTGGTGGCGCCGGACGAGGTCCGCGACGAGGCCAGCGGCGAGCGCTTCGCCCCCGATCCCGCCATGCTCGCGGCCGCCCCGGGGGCGCGCGGCACGCTGGTCAGCGCCCGCCGGCTGGCGCGGACGCCGGCCGAGCGGGCCCGGCTGCAGGGCCTGGCCGTCGATCTCGAGAGCGCCGCGCTCGCGCGGGCGTCGCGCGACGCCGGCGTCCCGTTCCTGGCCCTGCGGGCGGTCACCGACGAGACCCGTCACCGCCTGCCCGACTTCGACCACCTGGTCGACGCTGCCGGGCGGCTCTCGCCGACGGCGGGCATCCGGCACTTCCTGCGCCACCCGCGCGAGCTGCCCGCGCTCGTCCGCCTGGGCCCGGCGGCCCGGGAGGCCGGCCGCGCGTTGCGCGCGGGCCTCGAGCAGACGCTGGGGCGGCTGCGGTGAGCACGGCGCTGGTCACCGGCGCGACGGGCTTCATCGGCGGCCACGTCGCCGCCGACCTGCGGGACCACGGCTGGAGCGTGCGCGCGCTGGTGCGCCCGGCGAGCATGGGCTCGGGGCGGCTGCCCGCCGGGTGCGAGCCCGTGCCGGGCGACCTGTGCGACGGCCGCGCGGTCGCCGAGGCGGCGCGGGGCGCCGACGCCGTGTTCCACGTGGGCGCGCTCTACTCGCTGGCCCGCCACCGCGCCGGCGAGGTGCGCCGCACCAACGTGGACGGCACCCGCAACGTGCTCGACGCGGCGGCGAGCGAGGGCGTGCCGGTGGTCCACACCTCGTCGGTGTCCACGGTCGGCATCCCGCCGGGCGGCGGGCCGGGCACCGAGGACACCCCCCAGCCGCCCGCCCAGGTGATCGGCGAGTACAAGCGCTCGAAGGTCGAGGCCGAGCGCCTCGCCCTTGCCGCGGCGGCCGAGGGCCGCCACGTGGTGGTGGTCAACCCGACCGCGCCGGTCGGCCCGGGCGACCACGCCCCCACGCCGACGGGGCGGATCGTGGTCGACTTCCTGGCCGGTCGCATGCCGGCCTACGTGGACACGGGCCTGAACCTGGTCGACGTCCGCGACGTCGCCGCCGGCCACCGCCTGGCGCTCGAGCGCGGGCGGCCCGGCCGCCGCTACATCCTCGGCAACGAGAACATGACCCTGCGCGAGATCCTCGAGGCGCTCGCGCTGATCACCGGGCGGCGGGCCCCTCGCGTGCGCCTGCCCCACGCGGTGGCGATCGCGGTGGCCGCCGTCGACGAGACCATCGAGGGGCGCATGCTGGGCCGCGAGCCGCTCGCGCCGCTCGACGGCGCCCTGATGGCGCGCAAGCGCATGTTCTTCGACGGCTCGCGCGCCGTGCGCGAGCTGGGGATGCCCCAGTCGCCGGTGCGGGTCGCGCTGGCCGACGCCGTCGACTGGTTCCGCGCCGAGCGGAGGGCGGCGTGACCACCTGGGCGGTCCACGGCCCGGCGGTCCGCGACGAGGCCCGCGACGCGCTCGAGCGCGCCGAGGCCCACCTGCGCCGGCTGCAGCACCCCGAGGGCTTCTGGTGGGGCGAGCTGGAGTCGAACGCGACCATCACCGCCGAGCACGTCTTCCTGCTGCACGCCCTGGGCATCGCCGACGACGACGCGCGGCGGCGGCTCGCGAACGAGCTGCTGGGCGTCCAGGGCGACGACGGCGGCTGGCGGGTCTGGTACTCCGGCCCGGCCGACCTCTCCACGACCGCCGAGGCCTACTACGCCCTGCGCCTGTGCGGGCTGCCGGCGACCGACCCGCGCATGGCCCGCGCGCGCGACGTGGTGCTGGCCCGCGGCGGGGTCAACGGGACGCGCTTCTTCACCAAGCTCTGGCTCGCGGTGCTGGGCCGCTACCCCTGGTCGGCGCTGCCGGTGCTGCCGCCCGAGATGATCCTGCTGCCGGACCGGGCGCCGATGTCGCCCTACCGGTTCGCGAGCTGGGCCCGCGGGACGTTCGTCGCGCTGATGATCGTGCTGTCGCGGCATCCCACCTTCCCCCAGCCGGTGGGCCTGGACGAGCTCTTCCTGGAGCCGCCCGGGCGCGGGCCGGCGCAGCGACCGAAGACGCCCGGCCCCTGGACCCCGGTGCTCTCGCGAAGCCTCTGGCTCGCCCGGCGCTACAACCGGCGGCCGATCGCGCCGCTGCGGCGCATTGCCGAGGCCCGCGTCGCGCGCTGGATCGTGGAGCGCCAGGAGGCCGACGGCGCCTGGGGCGGGATCCAGCCGCCCTGGGTCTACTCGATCCTGGCCCTGCACGCGCTGGGCTGGCCGCTCGACCACCCGGTGATCGCGCGCGGGCTGGCCGGGTTCGACGGCGCGTTCCGCCTCGACCTCGACGGCGGCGAGCGCCTGCGCATCCAGGCCTGCCTGTCGCCGATCTGGGACACGGCGCTGGCGGCCGTCGCCGTGGCCGACGCCGGCGCGGCCCCCGGCGACCCGGCCCTGGACGCCGCGGCCGGCTGGTTGCTGGGCAAGGAGGTGAGCCGCTACGGCGACTGGCACCACGTCCCGCGGCGCGGCCGCCCGGGGGGCTGGTCGTTCGAGTTCGAGAACGAGAACTACCCCGACACCGACGACACCGCCGAGGTGCTGCTCGCGCTGCGGCGCGCGGGCTACCCGACCTCGCACCCCGCGATCCGGCGCGGCGTCGAGTGGCTGCTGGCGATGCAGAGCGGCGACGGCGGCTGGGGCTCGTTCGACGTCGACAACGACCGCCGGGTGATGACCCAGATCCCGCTCTGCGACTTCGGCGAGGTCATCGACCCGCCGACCGAGGACGTCACCGCCCACGTCGTCGAGGCGCTGGTCGAGTGCGGGCTCCCCCGCCGGCATCCGGCGGTGCGGCGCGGGGTGGAGTTCCTCTGGCGCACCCAGCGCGACGACGGCTCGTGGTGGGGGCGCTGGGGCGTGAACCACGTCTACGGCACGGGCGCGGCGCTGCCCGCCCTGGCGGTCGCGGGCGAGGACATGGGCGACCCCCGGGTGCGGCGGGCCGTGGAGTGGCTCGCCGGCCACCAGAACGAGGACGGCGGGTGGGGCGAGAGCGTCCTCAGCTATCGGGACCCCGGGTGGATCGGGCGGGGCGACTCGACGGCGTCCCAGACGTCGTGGGCCCTGCTGGGGCTGGCGGCCGCCGCGCCGGGGCACCCCGCCGTCGATGGGGGCCTGGCCTTCCTGAGCCGCACCCAGCGCCCCGACGGCTCGTGGGACGAGCCCTGGTTCACCGGGACCGGCTTCCCGATGGACTTCATGATCAACTACCACCTCTACCGCCTGGTCTTCCCCGTGACGGCGCTCGGCAGGGCACTGCGGTGAGCGCCGGCGTCACCGCCGGGCGCGCAGCGGCCGCCGCCGCGACGCGCGCGCACGACGAGAACTTCCCCGTCGCCTTCCTGCTCGCGCCGCGCGACGTGCGCGCGGACATGCGCGCGGTCTACGCCTTCTGCCGCGCGACGGACGACCTCGGCGACGAGGCGCCCGGCGACCGCCTCGCCCTGCTCGACGCCTGGGAGGACGACCTGCGCCGGGCGGTCGGCGGCGGCGCCCCCGACGACCCGCGCCTGGCCGCCCTGGCCGACGCGATCGCGCGGCGCGGGCTGGCGCTCGACCCCTTCCTGCGCCTCATCGAGGCCAACCGCATGGACCAGCGCCGCTCGCGCTGGGACACGCACGAGGACCTGCTCTGGTACTGCCGCCACTCGGCGACGCCGGTCGGCGAGATGGTCCTCGGCGTGCTGGGCTACCGCGACCCCTGGCGCCTGAGCATGAGCGACGCCACCTGCATCGGCCTGCAGCTGGTGAACTTCTGGCAGGACGTCGCCCGCGACCTGCGGGACCGCGACCGCATCTACATCCCGCGCGAGGACATGGACCGCCTGGGCGTCTCGGAGGACGACCTGCGCCGCCGGGCCGCCTCGGAGGCCGTGCGCGAGCTCATCGCGCTCGAGGTCGAGCGGGCCCGCGGCCACCTGCTGGAGGGCGAGCCGCTGTACCGCTTCGTGCCCCGCCGGGTGGCGCTCGACCTGCGCATGTTCAGCGCCGGCGGGCTGGTGCTGTGCGACGCGATCGCGGCCCAGGGCTACGACACGCTGACCCGGCGGCCGGCCCCGGGGAAGCTGGGGCGCGCCCGGATCGCGGCGGCCGCGGCGCGGCGGATCACCGGACGGGGACGGACGTGACGCTCGCGCTGGAGGAGGCCTACGACGCCTGCCGCGACATCGCCCGCGAGGAGGCCCGCAACTTCTACTACGGGTTCATCCTGCTGCCGCCCGAGCGACGCGCCGGCATCTACGCGGCCTACGCCTTCAGCCGCCGCGCCGACGACAGCGTGGACGACGAGGGCTCCCCGGCCGGCAAGCTCGCCGCGGTCGCCGACCGGCGCGACGAGCTCGACGCCTGCTACGCGGGCGAGCCGCCGGCGGACGACCCGGTGCTGGTGGCGCTGACGGACACGGTGCGGCGCTTCGACGTGCCGCGCGGGCACCTCGACGCGCTGCTCGACGGCGTGGCGATGGACCTGACGGTGAGCCGCTACCCGGACTTCCCCGCCCTGAAGGAGTACTGCGACCGGGTCGCCGGCGCGGTCGGCCTGGTGAGCCTGCACATCTTCGGCTTCTCCGACCCGCGCGCCCCGGACCACGCCGCCGACCTCGGCGTCGCCATGCAGCTGGTGAACATCATGCGCGACGTCGCCGAGGACGCCGAGCGCGACCGCATCTACCTGCCCGCCGACGAGATGGCCGCCCACGGCGTCAGCGAGGAGGACCTGATGGACGGGGTCGCGACCGGCGCCTTCCGGCGCCTGATGGGCGAGCAGGGCGAGCGGGCGCGCGACTACTTCGCCCGCGGCGAGCGGCTGCTGCCGCTGCTCGACCGGCGCGCCCGCATGTGCGTCTCGATGCTCTCCGGGCTCTACCGGGAGATCCTCGACACGATCGAGGCGCGCGACTACGACGTCTTCGCCGGCCGGGTCTCGCTCTCGACGCCCCGCAAGCTGGCCCTGATGGGCCGGCGGACCGCCTCCGCCCTGAGGTGACCCGGCCCAGGATCGTGGTCTGCGGCGGCGGCCTCGCCGGGATCGCCGCCGCCGTCGAGGCGGCCGGCCTGGGCGCCGAGGTGACGCTGGTCGAGCGGCGGCCGTTCCTGGGCGGCAAGGCGTTCAGCTTCACCGACCGCGAGTCCGGCCGCGAGGTCGACAACGGCCAGCACGTCTTCCTCGGCTGCTGCCCGGCGTACATGGCGCTGCTGCGCCTGCTGGGGACCCTGGGCGACACCTCGCTGCAGCGGCGGCTCGACGCGCCGGTGCGCGACCGGGCGGGGCGCGTCGGGGCCCTGCGCGCGGGACCGCTGCCGGCGCCGCTGCACCTGGCCGCCTCCTTCGCGACCTACCCTCACCTGTCGCCGCGCGAGAAGGCCGGCGCCCTGCGCGGCCTGGCGGCGCTCGCGGCGATGTCCGAGCGCGCGCGGGCCGACCTCGACGGCGTCACCTTCGCCGACTGGCTCGCCGCCCACGGCCAGCCGCCGGGTGCGGTGCGGCGCTTCTGGGACCTGATCGTCCTGCCGACCTGCAACGACCGCAGCGATCGCGTCTCGGCGGCCCTGGCGGCGTTCGTCTTCCGGCGCGGGTTCATCCAGAGCACCCACGGATCGGCGATCGGCTGGTCGCGCGTCGGGCTGACGCGGCTGGTCGATCCGGCCGCGCGCGGGTTCCTCGCCGCCCGCGGCGGACGGGTCGTCGCGGGGGAGGCCGTCGCGGAGGCCGGCCCCGGGGGCGCGACCCTCGCCGACGGCACCGCGCTCCCGGCCGACGGCGTGGTGCTCGCCCTGCCGCCGCAACGGGTCGCCGCCGCCTGCCCCGCCGCCCTGCCCCGGGACCCCGGCCTCGGCGCCTCGCCGATCGTGAACGTGCACGTCTGGTACGACCGGCCGGTGATGGACGAGCCCTTCACCGCGGTGGTCGACAGCCCGGTCCAGTGGATCTTCAACCGCACGGCGATGGGCGGCGGCGACAGCGCCTCCCACCACCTGGCGATCTCGATCTCGGGGGCGCGGGACGAGGTCGATGTGCCGCGCGCCGAGCTGGCCGAGGCCATGTCGGCCGAGCTGGCCGTGCTGCTGCCGCGGGCCCGGGCGGCGCGGATCCTGGACACCGCCGTCGTGAAGGAGCCCCAGGCGACCTTCGCCCAGGGCCCCGGTCAGGCCGCGCGCCGCCCGGGCACGGAGACCCCGCTGCCGGGCGTCGCGCTGGCCGGCGCGTGGACCGCCACCGGGTGGCCGGCGACCATGGAGGGCGCCGTGCGCAGCGGCATCGCCGCCGCGCGCCACGTCATGGCGCCGCCCGGCTCCGGATAGCCATGTGCCAATTGGCCGATGACGCATCGGCCAATTGGCACGCCGGTCACGGGCGGTCGGTGACCACCCACTGAGGCTCCTCCCCGGGCACCTCGCGGGCGCGCTCCAGCGAGCGGGTGGTCGTGTGGGTCAGCAGCCAGACGCCGACGCCCACGAGCACCAGGCCGACGGTGAGCTGGGCGGCCCGCTCGGGCTGGGTGGGCCAGTCCTCGCCGAAGAGCACCGGCGCCAGCGCCACCGGCACCAGGGTGTTGACGACGCCGACGATCGACTCGACGGTGGTGGCCTCGCCCGCCTGGAGGGCGCTGGTCTTGGCGAGATAGCCCAGCGCGCCCACCGAGAAGGCGCTCACCAGCGCGAGCCCGAAGAGGGCCCAGCGCGAGGTGTCGATCGAGTCGGCCATCAGCTTGGAGAGGATCCCGTTCAGCGCCCAGGCGCAGCCGCACGAGAGCGCCATCACGCGCACGTCGATCGACAGGCCGCGGCCGCGGGCGACGAAGACCCAGAGCGCGCCCGTCAGGAGCAGCCCGGCGCAGATCAGCCAGGGCACCGGGCCGGCGATCGAGACCTCCCGCGGCGGCGAGTGCAGCGCCACCAGGGCGACGCCGCCGGCCAGCAGGGCGATGCCGATGAGCGCGGGCACGCGGGGCTTCTCCTTCAGCACGATCGCCGAGAAGACGACCAGCACGAAGAGCCCCAGCGACATGGCCGGTGCCACGATGGTGAGGGGCGCGACGAGCAGGGCGGCGGTCTTCAGCGCCCACCCGCTGAGGTCCAGGGCGGCGGCCAGCCGCCACAGCGGGCGCTTGACCAGGCTGACGAGCAGCCCGATGCGCAGGGACTGGTCGGCGGACTGCTTCCGGGCCTCGAGGGCCGTCAGCACCACGCCGAGGTTCGCGGTCAGCGCCGCGGACGTGATCAGGACGAAGGCGAGCACGGCTCCCGCAGGGGAAGGGACTGGGACGCGTGGCCGATGTTACGATCCGGCGCCTGCGGACCCTTCTGGGGGATCGTCCGATGGCGCCTCAACAGCACGGGCGGGTCACGCGGCTCCGGTCCTCCTGGGTCGCGTCGGCGAGGGCGGACCTGGCCCGCCTCGGCGCCGCGGGCCGCCGCGCCCGGCGGGCGGCCGCCTCGGTCGGCCCCGGCTGGCGCGAGGCCCTGATCGCCGTCGGCGCCTACGGGCTCTACAGCCTGGTGCGGGGCCTGTGGGGCGGGTCGCTTGAGGAGGGCCGCCGCGCCGCCGCCTCGCTGATCGACCTGGAGAAGGCCCTCGGCATCTACGTCGAGCCCGACCTGCAGCGCTTCTTCGTCGACCATCACCTGGGGATGCCCTTCTGGAACGCGTTCTATGTGGTGAGCCAGGTCATCGTCCTGCCGCTGACGCTGTTCCTGGTCTACCGGTACCGACGGGGGTCCTACGCCTTCGTGCGCGACATGGCCTTCATCTCGTGGACTGCGGGCGTCATCTGGTACGCCCTCCAGCCCGTCGCCCCTCCCCGGCTGCTGGCCTCGGGCTTCACCGACACGGTCAGCGACCAGACCTTCTTCAACCTCGACTCGAGCTTCATCCGTGCCTTCTACAACCCTGTCGCGGCCATGCCGAGCCTGCACGTGGGCATGGCGCCGGTGGTGGCCTGGGCCCTCATCAGGCTGTCGCCGTGGCTGTGGACGAAGGTGCTCGGCTGGCTCTACCCGCTGCTCGTCGCGACCTCGATCGTGGTGACCGGGAACCACTTCATCCTCGACATCGCGGGCGGGTTGGCGGTCGTGCTGCCGGCAGCGGCGATCGCGGCCTGGATCGTCCACGAGCCGCGCAAGGAGCCGGGGCGCATGGCCGCCGCCGCCAGGAACGCCCTGCACGGCGGGCGCGACCGCGCGCCGCGCGAGGGGGGTCCCGCCCCCCGCACCTGAGCCCGGCTGGCGCCGCGCCGGACCCGGCGGGTAGCATCGGCGCGCCGCAACCGGCTGGAGCTGCTCATGACGCGCGCACAACGGGATGGGCCCGCCGGCCCGCGGCCGGCCGACGTGCTCGGGATCTTCGGGATCACGGGCGACCTGGCGACCAAGATGACCCTGCCGTCGCTCTACCGGCTGGAGCGGCGGGGCCTGCTGGCGTGCCCGGTCGTCGGCGTCGCGTTCTCCGACTGGAGCGACGACCGGCTGCGCGAGCACGCCCGCGAGGCGATCGCGGCGGCCGGCGAGACGGTCGACGACGCGGTCTTCTCGCGCCTGGCCGGCCGGCTCTCGTACGTGCAGGGCGACTTCGCCGACGACGCGACCTACCGCCGGCTGGCCGAGGCGCTCGGCGACGCGCGCCAGCCGGTCTTCTACCTCGAGATCCCCCCGTCGCTGTTCGCGACCGTCGTCGCCGGGCTGGCCGGCGCCGGCCTGACCGAGGCGGCGCGGGTGGTGGTCGAGAAGCCCTTCGGCCACGACCTCGCCTCCAGCCGGGCGCTCGCGGCCGACCTGCACCGCCACATCGACGAGTCCCAGATCTACCGCATCGACCACTTCCTCGGGAAGATGGGGCTGGAGGAGATCCTCTACCTGCGGATGGCCAACACCATGCTGGAGCCGGTCTGGCACCGGAACTACGTCGAGTGCGTGCAGATCACGATGGCCGAGAGCGTCGGCGTCGAGGACCGCGGCCACTTCTACGACCCGGTCGGTGCCCTGCGCGACGTGGTCGTCAACCACCTGATGCAGGTGCTGGCCTCGGTCGCGCTGGAGCCGCCGGCGGCGCAGGACGCGGTCTCGCTGAAGGCCGCCTTCCTGGCGGTCCTGCGCGCCGTCGCCCCCGCCGACCCGGCCCACTACGTCCGCGGGCAGTACGAGGGCTACCGCGCCATCGACGGCGTCGCCCCGGACTCACAGACCGAGACCTTCGCCGCGCTGCGGCTGGAGATCGACGACTGGCGCTGGTGGGGCGTCCCGTTCTTCATCCGCACCGGCAAGCGCCTACGGGCCAAGGAGACCGAGGCGCGGCTCGTGTTCCGCCGGCCGCCGCCGCTGGCCGGCTTCGTCCGCCCGGGCGATCGGGCCCCGGAGCCGGCCCAGCTGGTGATCCGGATCGACCCGGCCACGGGCATCCGGCTGAGGCTCGACGCGCGCCGGGCCGATGCCCCGGGGCCGGAGCCGATCACGCTCGACATGGAGTTCTCGGAGGAGGGCGGCGAGGGGCCGAGCCCCTACGAGGTGCTGCTGGCGGCGGCCATGGCCGGCGACCCCACCCGCTTCGCGCGCCAGGAGGGGGTCGAGGAGGAGTGGCGGGTCATGCAGCCGCTGCTCGACGCGCCGCCGCCGGTCCACCCCTACGCCCCGGGCTCGACGGGGCCGGCCGAGGCCGACGCCCTCGTGCGGGGGCACGGCGGCTGGCGCGGCCCCTGGGCGCCCGCGTGACGACCGACCGCGAACGACGACCATCGGAGACGCCGTGAAGCCCACCCAGCAGCTGCACCAGGCGGGCCAGAGCCTGTGGCTCGACAACATCACCCGCGACCTCCTCACCGACGGCACCCTCCGGCGCTACATCGACGAGCTCGCGATCTCGGGCCTGACGTCGAACCCCACGATCTTCGACCACGCCTTCGGCGGCTCGGAGTCGTACGACGACGCCATCCGCGCGGCGGCCGCCGAGGGCCTCGCGCCGGAGGAGGCCTTCTTCCGCCTGGCCATCGAGGACCTGCAGGGCGCCGCCGACCTCTTCCGCGCGACCTGGGACCGCACGAACGGCATCGACGGCTGGGTCTCGCTGGAGGTCTCGCCCCGCCTGGCCCACGACGCCGAGAGCACGCGGGCGGCCGCGACCGACCTGTCGGGCCGCGCCGGCCGGCCCAACCTGTTCATCAAGATCCCCGGGACCCCGGAGGGCCTGCCGGCAATCGAGGAGTCGATCTTCGCCGGCGTGCCGATCAACGTGACCCTGCTCTTCAGCCGCGAGCAGTACCTGGCGGCGGCCGAGGCCTACATGCGCGGCGTCGAGCGCCGCGTGGAGGCCGGCCTCGACCCGGCGGTGGGCTCGGTGGCGTCGGTCTTCGTGAGCCGCTGGGACACGGCGCCCGAGTCGAAGGACCGGAGCGGCGACCTGCGCAACGCGCTCGGCATCGCCGCGGCCAAGCGCAGCTACGCCGCCTACCGCGAGCTGCTCGACTCGCCGCGCTGGGGGCGCCTGGCCAACGAGGGCGCCCAGCCCCAGCGGCTGCTGTGGGCCAGCACCGGCACGAAGGACCCCGAGGCCTCGGACGTCCTCTACGTCCGCGCGCTCGCGGCCCCGTTCACGATCAACACGATGCCGGAGAAGACGCTGATGGCCTTCGGCGACCACGGCGAGGTCACCGACTTCCTGCCCGCCGACGGCGGCGACGCGGACGAGGTGATCGGGCGCTTCGAGGCCGACGGCGTCGACCTCGACGCCCTCGCGAGCCGCCTGCAGAGCGAGGGTGCGAGCGCCTTCGTGACCTCCTGGGACGAGCTGCTGGGGACGATCGAGCAGAAGTCGGCCGCGCTCGCGGGGAGCCGGTGACGGCGGCGGCGCTCCGCTCCCGGCCGGCCTGGACCGCCCTCGAGGAGCACCACGGGGCGCTCGCCGGCCGCCACCTGCGCGACCTCTTCGCCGAGGACCCGGGCCGCGGCGAGCGCATGACGGCCGAGGGCGCCGGCCTCTTCCTGGACTACTCCAAAAACCGGGTCACGGACGAGACGCTCGCGCTGCTGATCGGCCTGGCCGAGGACTGCGGCCTGCGCGATCGCATCGAGGCGATGTTCCGGGGCGACAAGATCAACGTCACCGAGGGCCGCGCGGTGTTGCACGTGGCCCTGCGGGCGCCCAGGGACGAGCGGATCGTGGTGGACGGCGAGGACGTCGTCCCGGCCGTCCACGAGGTGCTCGACAGGATGGCGGCCTTCAGCGAGCGCGTGCGCGGCGGCGACTGGACCGGGGCGACCGGGCGGCCGATCCGCAACGTCATCAACATCGGCATCGGCGGCTCGGACCTCGGCCCCGTCATGGCCTACGAGGCCCTGCGGCACTACTCGCGCCGCGACATGACGTTCCGCTTCGTGTCGAACGTGGACGGCATCGACTTCGTCGAGGCCACCCGCGACCTCGACCCCGCCGAGACGCTCTTCATCGTCTCGTCGAAGACCTTCACGACGCTCGAGACCATGACCAACGCCCACACGGCCCGCGACTGGTCGCTGGCCGCGCTGGGCGACGAGTCGGCGGTTGCCCACCACTTCGTGGCCGTGTCCACGAACGAGGAGGGCGTGCGCGAGTTCGGCATCGACCCGGCGAACATGTTCCCGTTCTGGGACTGGGTCGGCGGGCGCTACTCCATGGACTCGGCGATCGGCCTGTCGACGATGGTGGCCGTCGGGCCCGAGTCCTTCCGGGCGATGCTCGCCGGCTTCCACGCGATGGACGAGCACTTCCGCACGACGCCCTTCGAGCGCAACCTGCCCGTGCTGATGGGCCTGCTGGCCGTCTGGTACGGCGACTTCTTCGGCGCCCAGACCGCGGCCGTGCTGCCCTACGCGCGCTACCTCGTGCGGTTCCCCGCCTACCTCCAGCAGCTCACGATGGAGTCGAACGGCAAGCGCGTGACCCTCGAGGGGGCGCCGGTCGACTTCGAGACCGGGGCCGTCTACTGGGGCGAGCCCGGCACCAACGGGCAGCACTCCTTCTACCAGCTCATCCACCAGGGCACGAAGCTGATCCCGGCCGACCTGATCGGCTTCGCGAACAGCCTCACGCCGCTGGGCCGCCACCAGGACCTGCTGATGGCGAACGTCTTCGCCCAGGCCGAGGCGCTGGCCTTCGGCAAGACCGCCGACGAGGTGCGGGCCGAGGAGACCGAGCCCTGGCGCGTGCCGCACCGGGTCTTCCCGGGCAACCGGCCGACCAACGTGATCCTCGCCGACCGCCTCACGCCCGAGGTGCTCGGGGCCCTCGTGGCGCTGTACGAGCACAGCGTCTTCACCCAGGGCACGATCTGGGGGATCAACTCCTTCGACCAGTGGGGCGTCGAGCTGGGGAAGGTGCTCGCGACACGGATCGTCGCCGAGCTCGAGGCCGGGGACGAGCCCGACCTGTCCCACGACTCGTCCACGAACGCGCTGATCCGGCGCTACCGGCAGGCCCGCGACTAGGCAAGGAGGAGCACGATGGCGCAGCTCGGAATGGTGGGGCTCGGCCGCATGGGGGCGGGGCTCGTGCGGCGCCTGATGCGCGACGGCCACGACTGCGTGGTGTACGACCGGGGCCCGGACTCGGTCGCGGAGCTCGCCGGCGAGGGCGCGACCGGGTCGGAGTCCCTGGCCGACTTCGTCGCCAAGCTGGCCCGGCCGCGCGCGGCGTGGGTGATGATCCCAGCGTCCGCGACCGGGGCGGTCGTCGACGAGCTCGCCGGGCTGATGGACCCGGACGACGTCATCATCGACGGCGGCAACAGCTACTACCGCGACGACATGGCGCGCGCCGCGAAGCTTCAGCCCAGCGGCATCCACTACATCGACTGCGGCACCAGCGGCGGCGTCTTCGGCCTCGAGCGCGGCTTCTGCCTGATGATCGGCGGCGAGGACGAGCCGGTGAAGCGCCTCGACCCGATCTTCCGCACGATCGCGCCGGGCGAGGACGAGGCCCCGCCGACGCCGGGACGCAAGGCCGGAGGCACGGCCCAGCACGGCTACCTGCACTGCGGGCCGCCCGGGGCGGGCCACTTCGTGAAGATGGTCCACAACGGGATCGAGTACGGGATCATGGCCGCGTACGCCGAGGGCCTGAACGTGCTGCACCGGGCCGACATCGGCTCCGAGGAGGCGCAGGCGAGCGCCGAGATCGCGCCGCTCAGCGACCCGCAGTACTACCGGTACGACATCGACGTGGCCGAGGTGGCCGAGGTCTGGCGCCGCGGCAGCGTGATCGCGTCGTGGCTGCTCGACCTGACGGCGGCCTCGCTCGCGACCGACCCGACGCTGAGCGACCTCAGCGGGCGGGTCTCCGACTCGGGCGAGGGGCGCTGGACGATCCACGCGGCCATCGACGAGGGGGTTCCCGTGGCGGTGCTCTCGGCGGCGCTCTTCGAGCGGTTCTCCTCGCGCGGCGAGTCCCATTTCGCCGACCGGCTGCTGTCGGCCATGAGGCTGCAGTTCGGGGGGCACCTGGAGCTGAAGTAGGGGCGCGGATGGGCGGGCCGCGCGGCACCGGCGGGGGCGTTCGGGAGGAAGAGG
>DATLLV010000059.1:0-2309 GCA_035537655.1 Miltoncostaeaceae bacterium | reverse complement strand
CGAGAGCCTCGCCGCGTCGCAGACGGGCTTCGGGACGCGGAGCATCGCCGTGGTGCACCACACCGACTGCGCCGGGCTCGCGCTCCGGATGCCGCACATGCCCCCCGAGGGATCGGTCAGGGCCACGGTGCGACAGCTGCGGGCCGCCCACGCTCTCCCGCATCGCGACGCCGTTCGAGGCTACGTGCTGGACATCGGCACGGGCACGCTGACCGAGGTGGAGACCGATCCATCCAAGCGCGCGGCCCCCGGGCCGCATGTGCAGGGCGATGCGATCCTGTCGCGGGGGCCCACGCTCGCGCGGTGCCGCTGGTGCAAGCGGGCCTTCGACCCGAAGGGCTCGTCCAGGCGACGCAGCCGGGCGACCTATTGCAGCGACCTGTGCCGGCTCGCCGCGCGCGCGGGCGGGCCGGCGCCACCGTGAGGCCGGACGGCATGCCCGACTACGTCCTCGACCACGGCCTCGAGGGTGAGGCGGCGCGGCTCGCGCTGATGTCGCGGCTGCTCGATCCGATGCACCGCCGGCACCTCGAGGCGCTGGGCGTCGGCCCCGGCGCGCGGACGCTGGAGGTCGGCTGCGGCAACGGGTCGGTGTCCGCGTGGCTCGCCGGGGTCGTCTCGCCCGGCGGGGGCGCCGTCGCGGTCGACCTCGACCTGGCGCTGGCCGCGGAGCACCCCGGCCTGGAGCTCCGCCGGCACGACATCCTCGCCGGCCCGGTCGAGCCGGGCGGCTTCGACCTGGTGACGGCGCGGGCGGTCCTCCACCATCTGCCGGACCCCGACGCGGCCATCGCGAACATGGTCGCGAGCCTGCGACCAGACGGATCCATCCTCCTGATCGAGCCCGACTTCCTGCCGGTCAGCGTCGCCGAGCCGGTGGAGGTGCGCGCGTTCTGGGACGGCTGGCTGGCCTGGGCCCGGAGCCGGGGGATCGACTACCACGTGGGGCGCTCGCTGGCGCCCCGCCTCGCGGCCCTCGGCCTGGAGGAGGTCGCCGGCGACGCGGAGACGGCGCTCTACAACGGCGGCTCGCCCTGGGCCGACTACTGGCGGCGGACGGTCGTCGAGCTCCGCGAGGAGCTGATCGGCTCCGGCGAGCTCGACGGGCCCGCCATCGAGGCGTTCCTCGCGCGGTGCGCCGACCCCTCATGGTGGACGCAGACGATCGCGTTCACCGCCGTCCAGGCCCGGGGGCGAAGTCCTATTGCGCGGACGACGTGAAGAGCGTGCGGAGGTACGCGCTCCAGTCGCCCTTGTCGCTGAGGTCCTGCCGCACCGCGCCGAAGTAGTCCTCCTTGTTCTTCGTCGCGGCATGCGGGCGGTTGTCGTGGCTCTGGTAGATGAGGTACATGCTGACCCGGCTGCCGAAGCGGGTCTGCACATCGCGGAGCTTCGACGACAGGATCTCGGCGGCCTTCGCGTAGGTCAGGTTGGCCGGATAGCCGTAGTTGTCCTTCAGCTTGCGCCCGTCGTCCGTTGCGATCCCATCCTCCGTCACGGCGATCGGCACCGTGGTCGGCGCGCCCTTGGCGGCGGTCTGCGTGATCATGCGGCCGACCTTGTCGGGCCCGCCGGGACCGAAGATGTGGACGATCCATCCGGCGACGTAGCGGTGTAACTCGGGGACCGCCGAGTACATCCCGTTCAGCCACTGCGTGCTCCCCGTGCCGCCGTCGTCCGCCTGGCACAGCAGCCCGACCGCCGGGTTCGCTGCCCTGATGGCGTCGTAGGCCATCTTGAAGGAGCGCGCGTAGTCCGCCCCGCCGGCCGGACCGGGCTTCGGCGCGTAGGTGTAGCTGTTCTCGTTCCCCCACTCGAAGACGGCCGGCGCCAGCGCGCCGTCCGGGCGCGATGCCCAGAACGTGCCGCCCGGGCCGAAGCGCGCGGCCCAGGCGCCCGCGGTCGTCGCCGTCGGCGCGGCGTCGAAGCCGAACATGGGCTGGAGGCGCATCCCGGCGGCGGCCGCCTGGGCGAAGAGGGCGTCATAGGCGGCCGGGCTCGATTGGGGGCCGACCTCGATCCGCATGACCTTCGCGCCGACGCGCGCGGCGGCCCGCACCGAGTACTCGAGATCCGAGTTCGTGACGAGCCCGTAGCGCGTCGAGCTCGGCGGCGGCTGGGGCGGCAGGGCGGCCGGGCCGGGGCTTTCAGGCGGTCGAGGGGCCGCGGAGAGGGTGGTCGTGGCGACCGCCGCCAACGCGAGCGCGAGCAGCGCCCCGACGGTCATGCTCCAACGGGTGGGGAGCTTCAACTCGGGCTCCGGGACGACGCGGTCGCCCGCCGGCGGACGGGCGACGGGGTCGCTCCAC
>DATLLV010000058.1:0-5090 GCA_035537655.1 Miltoncostaeaceae bacterium | reverse complement strand
GTCCTTCACCAGCTTGGCGGGGATGGCGGTGCTCACGCGGCGTCCTCTCCGTCGGTCGCCGGCGCGGCCTCGGCGGCCGCGGCGGGCTCCTCGCCATCCGCGGCCGGCTCGCCGTCGGCGGGCACGCCGGAGCTCGGCAGGCTGCCCTTGCCCTCCAGGATCGCCTCGGCCAGCGCGCCGACGATCAGGTTGCACGACCGGATGGCGTCGTCGTTGCCGGGGATGACGTAGGTCGCCTCGTCCGGGTCGCAGTTCGTGTCCACCAGGCCGATCACGGCGAGGCCGAGGCGGTTCGCCTCGCGCACGCCGATCGCCTCCTTCTTCAGGTCGACGATCACGACCGCGTCCGGCAGCCGCTGCATGTCGGCGACGCCGCCCAGGTTGGTCTCGAGCTTGGTCAGCTCACCCTCGCGGGCGAGCCGCTCGCGCGTCGGCAGCAGGTCGAGCTGGCCCTCGCGCTTCTGGTTGCGCAGCTCGTGCAGGCGGCGGATGCGCTGGGAGATCGTCCCCCAGTTCGTCAGCAGCCCGCCCAGCCAGCGGTGCGAGACGAAGGGCATGCCGGCGCGCTCGGCGTGCTCCTGGATCGCCTCCTGGCACTGCTTCTTCGTGCCCACGAAGAGCACGGTCCCGCCGCGGGCGGCGATCTCGCCGACGACGTCCATCGCCTCCTGCAGCAGGACGATCGTCTGCTGCAGGTCGATGATGTAGATGCCGCCTCGCTCGCCGAAGATGTAGCGCTTCATCTTCGGGTTCCAGCGGCGGGTCTGGTGCCCGAAATGGACTCCGGACTCCAGCAATTGCTTCATGGTGACGGTGGCCACGTGCGGCTCCTGTCCTGCGGTTCGGGTGTCGGGGCGCCGGCACGCGCTGATGGGACCCGCCGCTCGCCGTCGGGGACGGAGGCGGGCACCGCCATCTGGCGGAGGTCGCGCCGGGGAGAGGGCGGATGTGGTGCGGCCGACGATGTTAGCGCGCCGGCGCCCCCCGCCGCGCGAGCGCGAGGGCCCGCCGCAGGTCGTCGGGCAGGGGGCTCTCGACCTCGATCGGCTCGCCGGTCTCGGGGTGCGGGAACGCCAGCCGGGACGCGTGGAGGAACTGGCGCTCGAGCCCCAGCGTCTCCGGCCGGCGCCCGTAGACGCGGTCCCCGACCACGGGGTGGCCGACCGACTCCAGGTGAGCGCGGATCTGGTGCGTCCTGCCGGTCTCCAGGCGCGCCTCCAGCAGCGAGAAGCGCCCCAGGTCCTCCAGCCGGCGCAGGTGGGTGACGGCCTCGCGCCCGTCGGCGGCGCCCACCGCCATGCGCGTGCGCACCTTCCGGTCCCGCCCCACCGTCCGGTCGATGGTCAGGGCCGGCGGCGCCTCGCCGTGCACCAGGGTCAGGTAGCGGCGGTCGATCTCGCGGTCGCGCAGCAGGCGCTGCAGGCGCCGGTGGGCCCGCTCGGAGCGGGCGACGACCAGCAGGCCCGAGGTGTCGCGATCGAGGCGGTGGACGATGCCCGGGCGGGCCGGGTCCCGGCCGCCGGCGATGTCGCGCGCCACCAGGCCGTGCACCAGCGTGCCGCCGCGGTGTCCGGCGCTCGGGTGCACGACCACCCCGGCGGGCTTGTCGACCACCAGCAGGCTGTCGTCCTCGTAGCGGACCGTCAGCGGGACGTCCTCGGGCTCGATCCCGGGCGGGGGCGGCGGCGCGGGCCGCACCTCGACCGCCTCGCCCGCGGCGAGCAGGTGGCGCTTGGGCACCGCGCGCCCGTCGACCAGCACCCGGCCGGCCTCGATCAGGCGCTGGGCCTCGGCGCGGCTGCCGACCTCCTCGAGCGCGCCCACCACCGCGTCCACCCGGCGCCCGGCGTCCTCGGCCGCGACCGCAAGGCGCAGGGGCGGGGGGTCAGCCGGGCCGCTCATCCTCCTCGCCGTCCTCCCCGTCGGCGAGCAGGCCCACGACGATCAGGATCGCGCCCACCGTGATCCCCATGTCGGCGACGTTGAACGCCGGCCAGCGGGCGAAGTCGATGAAGTCCGTCACCGCCCCGCGCGAGAGGCGGTCGAGCAGGTTGCCGATGCTGCCGCCCACCAGCAGGCCCGCGCCGGCCGCCACGATGTTGTTGCGCGCCACCAGGCTCGCGAGGGCGATCGCGATCGCGCACAGCGCCAGGACGGTCAGGATGGCGATGGCCGACTGGCGCCCCGGGAAGAGGCCGAAGGCGATCCCCTCGTTCGTCACGCGCGAGAGGTGGAGGCCCGGGAACACCTCGACCACCTGGCGCGGGTCGAGGGTCGAGCGGATGACGGCCTTCGAGATCTGGTCGAGCACCACCACCAGCAGCGCCAGCGCCCCGAAACGCCACCAGCGCGCGCGCGCCTGGCGCTTGCGCCGCCGCTCGATGGCCTGGATCACGGCGTCGCGGGTGGTCGGGGTGCCGGAGGTCACGCCGGCCCGCCCCGCCCGTCGGCGCCGATCGCCGCCACCAGGCGCTCCGCGATCCGCTCCGGGTCGCCGTCAAGCTCCACCAGCTTGCGCGCCCCGCCCGACCCGCGGCGGATGTGCGCCGCCGGCGCCCGCAGGCCGGCCGCCGCGGCCAGGTAGGCGCAGAGCGCCCCGTTCGAGCGCCCCTCGACCGGCGGCGCCGCGATCTGCACCCGCAGCGCGCCCGCCTGCACGCCCACGGCCCGGGTCGAACGTGACCGGGGCACCGCCTTGACCGCGACCGTCACGCCGTCGTCGCGGACCGTCAGCCATGTCGGAAGGGAAGGCGTCAGAAGCTGTCCAGGAGCGCCAGGACGAGGTTGCGGAGGATGTACAGCACCAGCAGGGCCACGATCGGCGAGAGGTCGAACATCCCCAGTGGGGGGATGATGCGCCGGAAGAAGGCGAGGAACCACTCCGTGCTCTGATGGACGAAGTCCCAGAACGCCCGCGACCAGCGCCCGCGCGGCCCGCTCGGCAGGAACGAGAGCAGGATCCGGATGAAGATCACGATGATGAACACCGTGAAGAGCGCGGAGATGTACGTCTCGAGCTGATCCATTCGCGGAGGGGAGCGTACGCGGCCAAGGCGTACGCCGGGCCTCTCGCGGGCCCGGCGGGACGCGCCTCCGGGCCCTGGCCGGTTCGGCAGACCGGCCCACCGCCTTCGGCGGGACGGGCGCCGGAACGGTCAACCCCTTCCCTGGTTGTTCCGGCTACAACTCCGAGGCGCGCTTGGCGGCGGCCAGGATCGCGTCGGCGATGTGGGCCCGGACGGCGCCCCGCTCCAGGACGGCCAGGCCGGCGAGGGTGGCCCCGGCGGGGGAGCTGACGCGCTGTCGCACCAGGGCCGGGTCGGTGCCGTCGGCGAGCAGGGCGGCCGTGCCGGCCATCACGGCGGCGGTCATCTCGCGCGCCTGGGGGCGGCTGAGGCCGGCGGCGACCGCGCCCTCCTCCAGCGCCTCGGCCACCAGGGCCAGCAGGCCGGGGCCGCTGCCGGCGAGGGCCGTGGCCGGGCCGAAGAGGCCCTCGGGCAGCGGCACGACCGCGCCCAGGGGGCGCAGGAAGGCCAGCACGTCGGCCTCGCGGGCCTCGTCGAGGCCGCGGGTGGCGACGGCGACGACGCCGGCGCCGTGACGGACGGCGAGGTTGGGCATCGTGCGCGCCAGCCCCGGCCCCGGCGCGGCCGCGGCGAGGCGGTCGAGGTCCCAGCCGGCGATCACGGACAGCAGCACCGCGCCGGGCGGCATCAGGGGCGCCAGGGCCTCGAGGGCCTCCCCGGCGTCCTTGGGCTTGACCGCGAGGCAGACCAGGTCGGCGGCGGCGGCCTCCTCCAGCGACGCGGGCCGCCCGCCCACGTCGGCCATGGCGGCGCCGATCGCCGCGGGCACGGCGTCGGCGAAGGCCAGGCGCTCCTCCAGCCCCGGGTGACCGCGCACGAGCCCCGCGGCCAGCGAGCGCCCCATCGCGCCCGCGCCGACCACCGAGACGCGGCCCGGCCAGGCGGCCGCCGGCTCCGCCATCAGTACTGGTTGAAGAAGCCCTTCTCCAGGAGGCGGGCGCGCTCCTCGGCCGACACCTCGACGTTGCGCGGCGTCAGCATGAAGACCTTGTCGGCCACGCGCTGCATGCCGCCGTCGAGGGCGTAGGTGAGCCCGCTGGAGAAGTCGATGAGCCGCTTGGCGAGGTCGGTCTCGGCGCTCTGGAGGTTCAGGATGACCGGGATCGAGCCCTTGAACTTGTCGGCGATCTGCTGGGCGTCGTTGAAGCTCTTGGGGACGACCAGGTGCACCTCGGCCGGCTGGGGCCGCGAGTCGACCGAGCGCACTGGCGCCGGCCGGCTCCGCCCCGGCGCCTCCTCGGCGAAGATGTCGTCGAAGTCCGGCTCGCGCCGGCGGGGGCCGAGGCGGCGCACGTTGGGCCGCTCGCGGTAGCTGCGCTCCAGGTCCTCGCTGGCGGCCGAGCGCCGCTCGCGGTCGCGCTGCTCGCGTTCGCGCTCCCGTTCCCGCTCGCGATCGTCGTCGTCGTCGTAGTGGTCGTCGTCGTAGTGGTCGTCGTCGTAATCGTCCGCCTCATCGGCCATGCCGAAGTAGACGAGGGTGCGGTGCCAGAGGTCGCCAACGGCCATCTACGCTGTTCCCGGTGAGGTGATCAGAGCCTTGTCGAGGATGCCGCGTCCGACGCGGACCTTGGTCGCGCCCTCCTCGGCGGCGACCAGGTAGTCCTGGCTCGTCCCCATGGAGAGGTCCGCGAGATCATGGCGCTCGTCCCACTCGGCCGCGAGGTCCTCGGCCATCCGGCGGACGGCCGCGAAGTGGGGCCGGTTGCGCTCCGCGTCGGTCTGGAACGGTGGCATCGCCATCAGGCCGCCGATCACGAGATCGGTGTGCTCCGACACATCCTCCATGAACGCCCGAAGCTGGGGCGGCACGATACCACCTTTGGTCGATTCCCCGGCGACGTTGACTTCGACGAGAACCCGCGTCGGACCTTCCGAACGGTCCGCGATCGCGGCCGCGAGGCGCGCCGAGTCGAGGGAGTGGAGCAGGCGCACCGACTCGATCACCTCGCGGGCCTTCTTGCGCTGCAGGTGGCCGATGAAGTCGAAGGTCAGCCGCTCGCCGGC
>DATLLV010000057.1:0-5930 GCA_035537655.1 Miltoncostaeaceae bacterium | reverse complement strand
CGGCGCCCCCACGCCCGCGGCCGCCTCGCGCCCGACCAGCGAGGTGCTGCTCAGGGGCAGGGCGCGCGGGGGCCGCGGGCGCGGGGGCGCCGGCGCGGGCGGCCCCTCGCCCCGGCCGGCGGCAAAGCGCTCGCTGAGCAGCGTCGCCAGGTCCTCGCGCACCTGGCGGCCCAGCTCGCGGGCGCTGCCGAAGTAGCGGTAGGAGTCGGCGGCCTCGGCCCGCAGCCGCCCCAGCAGCGCGCTCAGGCGCGGCTCGCGCGCCGGCGCCGGGCGCTTGATGTAGAGCAGGCGCGGCAGGCCGCGGGCCAGCTCGAGCTCCTCCTCCAGCCCCGAGACCGCCATGCCCGGGCCCACCCAGCCGTAGCTCTGCCAGTAGAGCCCGATGAAGAGGTCGCTCTGGGCCAGGTAGGCCCGGTAGAGCTCGCGCGGCGGGTGCGGCCGGGCCCCCTGCTCGAACAGCACCGGGGTCAGGCGCAGCGCCGAGACGGCCCGGGCGACTGCCCGCCGCTCCTCGCCCAGCTCGCCGATCGTGGAGCTGACGAAGACGCGCAGACGCCGGTCGGGGGTCTGGATGACCGACTCGTGCCCGTGGGGGTCGCTCACGGCGACGCTTCGCCGCGCCGGGCGAGCAGGCGCTCGTAGTCCTCCGGGGTGTCCACGTCCTCCGGCGGGTCGCCGCCGACCTCGGCCAGGTCGACCCGCCCCAGGTGGGCGGCCATCAGGGCGCGGGCGCCGACGTCGCCGCGCAGCACCTCCACGCCGGGCCACGCCGCCCGGGCAAGCAGCACGGGGTGGGAGGGCCGGCCGCGGTAGGAGGCGCGCACCACCGTGGAGCCGTGAACCCAGAACCAGTCGATGACGCCGCGGATCGCGTCCACGCGCACCTCGGGCTGGTCGCCGAGCAGGATCAGGGCGCCGTGCGAGCCGGGCGGCACGGCATCGAGGCCCGCGCGCAGCGAGGTCGACTGGCCCTCGCCGTGGCGCGCGTTCACCACCAGCTCGGCGCCCGCGGGAAGGTCCACCTCGGACGCGATCCGCTCGGCGGCGTGGCCGAGGACCACTCGCACGTCGTCGAGGCCGGCGGCGGTCGCCGCGTCGATGGCGTGCTGGAGCATCGGGCGGCCGCAGAGCGGCAGCAGTTGCTTCACGCGGCCGTCCATCCGCGTGCCCTCGCCCGCGGCGAGGATCACGCCGCAGACGGTCACGGGGCGCCCGCCGCGGCTATCGTGCGCGGGTCCCGGAACGTCGATCGTCGAGGGGGACCGATGAGGGTCAGCGCGCGCAACCAGCTGCCGGCGCGGGTCACCGGCATCACCAGGGGCGAGGCCATCGCCAACGTCGAACTCGACGTGGGCGGCCAGCGCCTGGTCGCCTCGATCACGGTGGAGGCCGTCGACCAGCTCGGCATCGCCGAGGGGAGCGAGGTGTTCGCCGTCATCAAGGCGTCGGACGTGATGGTGGGCGTCGAGCACTAGGGCCCGCCGCTCCGGGCCGAGCGTACCCCAGGGCCGGGGCCGGCGGCGCGGCGCCTCGAGCGCGCTGACCGTGCCGGCCGGCGTGGCCGCCGCGGTCTGGGCCGGCGCCGTCGCGCTGGCCGGCCACGAGCGGCGCGCCGCGCCGCGGCCCGAGGCCGAGCCGCCTCTGCGCGACGGGCCGCCGGTCAGCGTGATCGTCCCGGCGCGCGACGAGGAGCGGGGGATCGGCGCCGCGGTCCGCAGCCTGCGCGCGCTCGACTACGGCCCGCTCGAGATCGTGGTCGTCGACGACGAGTCGCGCGACGCGACCGGCGCCGCGGCGCGCGAGGCGGCCGGCGACGACCCGCGGGTGCGCGTGATCACGGGCGCGCCACTGCCGGCCGGCTGGGTCGGCAAGCCCTGGGCCTGCTGGCAGGGGGTGCAGGCGGCGGGCGGCGAATGGCTGCTGTTCACCGATGCCGACGTCATCCACGCCCCCGGCTCGCTCGCCCGGGCGATGGCGATGGCGCTGCGGCTGGACCGCGGGGGCGTGACCCTCTTCCCCACGATCGACGCCGAGGGGGTCGCCGAGCGCACCGTCATCCCCGCGGCGGCGGCGGCGATCGGGGCGTTCGTGGCCCCGGGGCCGCTCGCCCGGTCGCGCGGCAGCGCCGTCGCGATCGCCGCCGGCGGCTACATGCTCATCGACCGCGTCCTGTACGGGCGGGTCGGCGGCCACGCGGCGATCCGCGACCGGATGGTCGACGACGTCACCCTCGCGATGCGCGTCAAGCGGGCCGGCGGGCTGCTGCAACCCGCCCCGGCCGGCGGCCTGGCGCGGCTGCGGATGTACCACGGGCCGCGCGAGGTGTGGCAGGGGTGGAGCAAGAACGCCTCGTTCGGCGTCGAGGGGGACGCCCCGAAGGCGCTGGTCGGGGGGGTCGCGCTCGCCCTGCTGGCCGCGCTGCCGCCGGCGGCCGTCGTGCAGGGCCTTCGGCGGCGCGACCCGGCGCTGGCCGCCGCCGGCCTGGCCGGCACCGCGTCGATGGGGGCCCTGCAGCGGCTGACGACCTGGGCCGTGCCCACGCCGCGGCGCTACGCGGCCACGCTGCCGCTCGGGATGCTCGTGATGGCCGCGGCGACCGTGCGCGGCGCCTCGGAGCGGATCGCGGGCCGGGGCCCGCGCTGGCGCGGCCGGCGCTACCCGCTGGCGCGCTGAGCCCGGCGGCGCGGGACGCGCCCCAGCAGCAGGTCGCGCGCCGCGTTCAGGGCGACGGTGAGCCCCTCCGCCTGGCCGCGGATGGACGGGTGCAGCCCGGCGACGCGGTCGGGATGGCAGCGCGAGACCTGGTCGCGGTAGGCGCGGTCGACCTCGTCCGGCGCGGCGCCGGAGTCGAGGCCCAGGAGCGCGGCGGCCTCGTCGGCGCTGCGCGGCAGCGGCACCCTCGGGCCGGACGCGGGGGCGGGCGGCGGGACCGGGCGCACGCGGCGGCGGCGGGAGCGCTCGGCGGCCAGCGACGCGCGCTCCTCGGCCAGCGCGGCGCGCTCCTCGATGAGCCGCTCGCGCTCCTCGGCGACCTCCTGGGCCAGCCGCACCAGGCGCCGGTCGCGCGCGGCCGGGTCCTCGCGCAGGGCGGCGAGCATGGCCTCGGGGTCGAGGTCGGCGCCCTGGTCGCCCGGGACCTCCCAGCCCGGCCCGGCCTCGCCGCGGCGGATCGCGGCGATGACCTCGAGCAGCGACGCGTGGGCGCGGTTGCCGAGGGCGGGTCCCTCGGAGGGGCCCAGGCGCACCAGCCGCACCGACTCCCAACCCGGCTCGATGATGAAGGCGGCCGAGGAGCGCCCCGCCAGCAGCACCCGGCGCCGCGGCCGGGCCCGGTGGCCGAGGATCGCGAAGCGGGCGTCGGCGTCCGGGTCGCCCGCGAGCGCGGCGAGCTCATCGGCCAGGTCCTCCAGCCGCCGCGCCACCTCGCGCCCGTCGGGGCCCTCGGCCGGCGCCTCGCGGGCGGCGGCGAGGGCGGCGTCCCGGGCCGCCGCGTCGCCCTGCTGCCCGGCGGCGATCACGCCCCACCACCGCGCCCAGGGGTCGCCGTCGTCGGCGCGCTCGAGGGCCACGACCGCGGCGGCGGGGTGATCGAGCGCCAGCAGCGTGGCCGCCAGGCCGGTGGCGGCGCGCGGGGAGTCGCCCATGGCGGCGGAGGCCGCGAGCAGCGCCACCTGGCGCCAGCGGCCCTCGGTGCCCCGCGCGGGGGCGGGTCCTGCGGCGGTGATGAAGGGGTCGGGCACGAGATCGAGCGTAGCGGAGGCGGGAGGGGCACGGGTCCGGGGGCCGCGGCTATGCTCGCCGCGTGAACCGGCTCGCGCAGGAGTCCAGCCTGTACCTGCGCCAGCACGCCGAGAACCCCGTCGACTGGCAGCCCTGGGGCGACGATGCGTTCGACCGCGCGCAGGTGGAGGATCGCCCGATCCTGCTCTCGGTGGGCTACTCGTCGTGCCACTGGTGCCACGTCATGGCCCACGAGTCGTTCGAGGACCCGGACACCGCGGCCGTGATGAACGAGCTGTTCGTGAACGTGAAGGTCGACCGCGAGGAGCGCCCGGACGTGGACGCGCTCTACATGCAGGCCACCCTCGCGCTGGCCGGCCAGGGCGGCTGGCCGATGACGGTCTTCCTGACGCCCGACGGGCGGCCCTTCTACGCCGGCACGTACTTCCCCAAGACGGCCCGCGGCGGGCTCCCGGCCTTCGCCGACCTGTGCCGGGCCATCTCGAACGCGTACCACCAGCGCCGCGACGACGTCGAGGGCCAGGCCGCCGAGGTCGCGCGCCGGCTCGCCGCCGCCGCCGACCGCACCGCCGCCGAGGAGCCGCTGGACCGGGCGATCCTCGACGACGCCGTCGTCGGCCTCGCCCGCTCCTTCGACCCCATCGAGGGCGGCTTCGGGGGCGCGCCCAAGTTCCCGCCCTCGCTGGCCATCGAGTTCCTGCTGCGCCGGCTGGCGCGCCGGCCGGACGATCACAACGCGCGCCAGATCGTCGACCTCACCCTGGGGAAGATGGCCGCGGGCGGCATCTACGACCAGGTGGGCGGCGGCTTCCACCGCTACAGCGTGGACGGCCAGTGGGTGGTGCCCCACTTCGAGAAGATGCTCTACGACAACGCCCTGCTCGCCCGCGACTACGCGATCGCGGCGGGCATCACCGGCGCGCCCGAGCACGCCCGCATCGCCCAGGAGACGCTCGACTACCTGCTGCGCGAGATGCGCCTGCCCGGTGGCGGGTTCGCGGCGGCCCAGGACGCGGACTCGCCCGGGGGCGAGGGCGCCTTCTTCGTCTGGACGCCGCAGGAGCTGGGCGCGCTGCTGCCCGAGAACCAGGCCCGCGCCGTCATCCTCCGTTACGGGGTCACCGTGGAGGGCAACTTCGAGGGCCGCACCATCCTGCGCGTGACGGCCCCGCTCGACGCGATCTCACGCGAGCTCGGCGAGGACGCCGGCCCCCTGCTGGTCGCCGCGCGCCGCACCCTCTACGAGGCCCGGCAGCAGCGGCCCGCGCCGGCGCGCGACGACAAGGTCATCGCCGCGTGGAACGGGCTGGCGATCGCCGCCTTCGCGGACGCCGGCGTGATCCTGGGCCGCGGCGACTACATCGACGCCGCCGCCGCGACGGCCGCCTTCGCCCTCGACGCCCTGGTGGTCGAGGGCCGGCTGCACCGCACCCACATGGCGGGCCGCGCCCAGCAGCCCGGCCAGCTCGACGACCACGCCGACCTCTGCCACGGCCTGCTGCGGCTCTACGCCGCCACCTTCCACCCGCGCTGGCTGGCGGCGGCGCGCGGGCTCGCGGAGCGGATGGTCGAGCTGTTCGCCGACCCTGACGGCGAGGGCTTCTTCTACGCCGGCGCGGACGCGCCCGGGCTGGTCGCGCGCACGCGCGACCTCGAGGACCACCCGACCCCCGCGGGCAACTCCCAGGCCGCCCACGTGCTGCTGCGGCTGGCCGGGCTGACCGGCGACGCCGCGCTCGAGGAGCGGGCGCTGGGGGCGCTGCGGCTGGTGCGCAACGAGATGGGCCGCTTCCCGCACGCGTTCGGCACCGCCCTGATCGCGCTCGACGACCTGCTCTCGGAGCGGCGCGAGATCGCGATCGTCGGCCCGCCCGACGACCCGCGCACCGCCGAGCTGCTGCGGGCCGCCCGGGCCGGCGCCGCGCCCGCCGACGCGCTCGCCGCCGGCGACCCGGACGACGCGGCCGCGGCCGACGCGGCGCCGCTGCTGCGCGACCGGGCCCTGGTGGACGGTGCCCCCGCGGCGTACGTCTGCCGCGGCTTCGCCTGCCAAACGCCCGTCACGAGCGCCGAGGAGCTGGAACGGACCCTGGCGGCGTGACGCGCCGCGCTCGCATCGGTAGGAATTCAGCGCGCATGCGCACGCGACCTGGAGGTGGAGGCGTGACGGCAGGGAGAGGGCGGACGGG
>DATLLV010000056.1:0-9040 GCA_035537655.1 Miltoncostaeaceae bacterium | reverse complement strand
CACGCGCCCCGGGTGGTGTACGGGCCTGTGGAGCCGGAGCCCCGGGATGCTAGCGGGCTTGCACCGCTACGACAGCTTCTTGACCTGGTCGAACGAGAGCTCGGCCGGGGTCTCGCGGCCGAAGATGCTGACCAGCACCTTCAGGCGGCCCTGCTCGGCGTTGATCTCGGCGATCTCGCCGGTGAAGTCCGACAGCGGGCCGGCGATGACCTTCACGCTCTCGCCCTCGGTGAAGTCGGCGCGGACCTTGGGCCGCTCGACGCTGGCCACGTTGAGGAGCCGGTCGACCTCGGGCTGGGTGAGCGGCACGGGCTCGTTCTCACGGCCGCCCCCGCCGACGAAGCCGGTGACGCCCGGGGTGTTCTTCACGAGCCACAGCGTGTCCGGCGTCATGTCCATGTTGACCAGGACGTAGCCGGGCAGGCGGCGCTTCTCGGTCTGGACCTTCTGGCCGTCCTTCGTCTCGACGACCTGCTCGGTCGGGATGACGACGTCGCGCACGCGCTCGCGCTGGCCGAGCGAGATGAGCCGGTGCTCCAGGTTGGCCTTCACCTTCTTCTCGTGGCCCGAGTAGGTGTTGATGACGTACCAGCGGAACACTCGACTCCTAGAAGATCGCGTCGATCATGCGGCTGAAGACGGCGTCGAGCGCCGCCAGGTAGACGGCGACGATGGCCACGACCACCAGCACGACCGCGGTGGACTGCAGCAGCTGGGTGCGCGTGGGCCAGCTGACCTTGCGGAGCTCGGCGATGACCTCGGAGATGAAGCGCGAGCCGCGCCGCTCGGCGGCGACGGCCTTGGTGACCGTGCCCGCCTTCTGCTGCGACCGGCGGCCCTTCTGGGGGGCCGGCCGCGGGCTCGGCGGCTGGCGCCGGGACTGGCGCGGGGCACGGGCGCCCGCCGGGGCCGGCGCGTTGCCGTCTCCCGAAGCTCCCTGCCCTCGTGCGGGTCGGATGCGGGCCATCGTTCGTTCAGTTCACCTGTTGTGGACGACAGGGCCGGAGGGACTCGAACCCCCAACCCCCGGTTTTGGAGACCGGTGCTCTACCAGTTGAGCTACGACCCTTCGGTGCACACGGCCGGCCGCCGCTCGCAGCGCTACCGGGTTTCCTTGTGCGAGGTGTGGCGCCCGCACCATCGGCAGAACTTCCGGAGCTCGATCCGATCCGGCGAGTTCCGCCTGCTCTTCATCGTCTGGTAGTTCCGACGCTTGCAGTCCTCGCAAGCCATCGTCACGGCAACGCGCTGGCCGGTCGCCAAGGTACAGCCTTCCGGTGCGGGGACGGACCCGAGGAGGGTACCACGGGATCACGGCGCGCCGAACGTGACGATCTGCTCGGGCCGGACGTAGTAGAGCACCCGCTCCTCGCCCTCCACGCGGTACGCGTACGGGTACTGGTTCACGTAGGTCCGGGACAGCTCGTCGATGCTCTCGGTGGCGAGCTGCCCGCGCTCGGGATCCGCCTCCTCGATCATCTCGTCCGCCGCCCCGTAGATCGTGACCCAGTGGTAGGGGTTGCCGGGGTCCACGATCTGGATGGCGACGGCCGGGTCGCGGCGCATCTGGCGGTCCTTCACCCGCCCCTTGACCGTGTTGAGCTCGAAGCGCTCGCCGTCGGGCGCCGCCCGCATCCAGACCGGCGAGAGCATCGGGCTCCCGTCCCGGCGGCGCGTGGCGAGGATCACGGTGACCGGCCCGTCGATGATGTCCCGATGCTCCTCGCCCAGCTCGGCGATCCTCGTGAGCGTCTCCTCCTTCACCGATTTCCAGTCCTGCCCGCTGCCCATCTCGCCGATCACCGTGTGGCGGTAGCTCATCCCTGCTCCTGTTCCGGGGCTGCGCGGCCGTCGGAGGGGCGGGCGATCGGATCGAGCTCGGGCACGTTGACCACCACCGGCTCCTGGCCCGAGCGGACCACCGCCCAGACCGTGGGCCGATCGTCGGAGGCGTTGATCTCCTGGTGCACGGTGTGGGCCGGGATGAAGACGAAGTCACCGGGGCCGGCCTCGAGCTCGTGCTCCAGCCGGTCGCCCCAGCGGTACCGGGCGCGGCCCTCGATGACGTAGAGGATCGTCTCCTGCGGGCCGTGGTGGTGGGCGCCGGTCGCCGCGCCCGGCGCGACCCAGCTGCGGAAGGCCGAGAGGACCTCGCCGTCGGGGTTGCGCTCGTCGAAGGCCACCGTGCGCACCAGGCCCGCGGTCTGGGGCGTGTCGCCGCCGAAGCTGCCCTCCCGCGCCACATCCGGGTGGCGCTCGCCGTCACCAGCCATCACCACCGCCCTTCCGAGTCACCGGGACGATAGAGCCCGAACGCCAGCGAGGGGTCGCCGGGCGTCCACCCGCCGCCGAACTGGGAGCGGTCGCCGTTGGTCGCGGCGCGCTCGACGAGCGCGCGGCCGACCTCGAGGCGCCGCGGCTCCCAGGCGCGCAGGGCGGCCTCGACGTCACCGCCGGCCGCGGCGAGCGCGGCGCCGAGGGCCCAGGCGTCGGCGCACGCCTTGGCCGTCCCGGCCGCGGCGTGGGGCCGGGCGACGAAGGCCGCGTCGCCGATCACCGCCACCCGCCCCACGGCGACGCGCGGCGAGGCGAGGTCGGCGATCGCCTGGACGAACGGCTGCGCCGTGGCCGCGACCACCGCCGCGAGCGGGGCCGGCAGCTCCCCGCGCGCGGCGGCGCGCAGGGCCTCCGCCTGCGCCTCGGGCACGCCGCCCGGCGGCACCGAGGGGCGCCGCCCGCCCTCGCCGTCGGCCAGCAGCGCGTCGAGTTCGGGCGCGTCGAGGTTCCGGTACCAGACGTAGTTCACGCGCCGCCGCCCGGGCGCGACCTCGCCGACGGCGTCGGGGATCGGGTAGACGACGATGTGGGTCCCCGGCGCGGCGAAGTATGTGATCCCGTCGGCCAGCCCGGCCACGACCTCGCCCGGCAGGTCCTCCTCGTCGACCAGGCCGCGCCAGCCCACGTAGCCCGCCGGCCGCAGGCCGACCTCGGGCATCAGGCGCCGGCGGACCGTCGAGTCGATGCCGTCGGCGGCGACCACCAGGTCGGCGGCCGCGGTGGCGCCGCCCGCCAGCCGCACCTCGGCGCCGGCGGCGCTCTGCGCCACGTCCTCGGCCGCGGCGTCGCGGTGGTACCGCTCCTCGCCGAAGTCGGCGAGGAGGTGGCGGTAGAGCGTGTTCCAGGCCGTGAAGCGCAGGTCGCTGGGGCGCTCGTAGGCCACCGAGCCGTCGCGGGCCAGGAAGCGCAGGAAGCGGCAGGGCGTGCTGATGCGCTCGACCGGGACACCGCCCGGCCCCGTCGGCCAACGGAGGGTCTCGCGGTGGAGCACGATCCCCGCGCCGCGGCCCTCCAGCGGCGCCGAGGCGCGCTCGTGGACGTCAACCTCGCAGCCGATCGACCGCAGCACGAGCGCCGCCGTCAGCCCGCCGATCGACCCGCCCACGACGGCCACCCGTGGCGCGGCTCCCCGGAGCGGCTCGATCCCCGTCGACCCCACGGGGCCAGTCTGCCGGGCGGGCCGTGCCAATTGGCCGACGGGGCTCGTGCCAATTGGCCGATGCGCGACGCGCCAATTGGCCGGTCGCGGGCCCGCCGCGTGTGGTTCACTGCCCGACCGGATGGCCGAGTGGTCGGACTGGTACAGGCGCGAGGACCCGGAGGGCTGGGTGCTGCCGGCGATCCTGCGCCGGCGCGCGGAGGAGCACCCGGACCGCGACTACCTGCGCGTGGCCGACGGGCCGTGGCGCTCCTACGGCGAGATCGATGCGCGGGCGAACCGGATCGCGAACGCGCTGATCGCCCGCGGGCTCCGGCCGGGGGAGGCGGTCTCGACCCTGCTCCCCAACTGCGAGGAGAACCTCGCGGTCTGGTTCGGCATCCAGCGCGCCGGCGGGGTGCAGTGCCCGATCAACCTCGCCTACCGCGGCGACTTCCTCTCCTGGGTGATCAACCTGCCGCGCTCGCGCTTCCTGGTGATCGACGGCGGGCACCTCGATCGCCTCGAGGCGATCGCCGGCGAGCTGCCGTTGCTTGAGCAAGCAATCATCCGGGACGCGCCGGGCACCGAGCGGTCGGGCCCCGACCCGCGGGTGCGCCACGAGCCGCTCGAGGCGCTGATGGAGGCTCCCGACTCGGACCCGGGGGTCGAGGTCCGCTGGACCGACGACGCGCGCATCATGTTCACCTCTGGCACCACCGGCCGCTCGAAGGGCGCGATCAAGCAGCAGGCCTCGGACTACTTCTCCGGGCGGACCTACATCGAGGTCTGCGGCGTCACGGCGGAGGACACGTTCTTCTCGTGCCTGCCGCTCTTCCACTCCAACGCCCAGGTGCTGGCGGCCTACCCGGCGATGATCGCCGGGGCGCGGATCGCGTTCGCCCAGCGCTACAGCTCGGGCGCGTTCTGGAGCCAGGTGATCGCGGCGGACGCGACGATCCTCAACACCGTCAGCGCGATCAACTACTTCATCTGGAACACGCGGCCGTCCGAGCTCGACCGCGCCCACCGGGTGCGCCGGATCATGGCCATGCCCGCGCCGAAGGACATCTACGAGCGCTTCGAGGAGCGCTTCGGCATCCGCTTCATCGAGGGCTACGGCCTCACCGAGACCGGGATGGTGACCTACCACCCGCCGGGCGCCCCGCCGCGGCCCGGGAGCTGCGGCGTCGCGACGCCCGGGTTCGACGTGGCCGTGGTCGAGCCCGGGACCGACCGGCCGCTCCCGCCCGGCACGCCCGGCGAGATCGTCGTCGACATGAAGGTGCCGAACATCGTCATGCGGGCCTACGCCGGCATGCCGGAGAAGACGGCCGAGGACTTCCGCAACCTCAAGCTCCACACCGGGGACCTGGGGCGCATGGACGAGGACGGCTACCTCTACTTCCTCGACCGGGTGAAGGACTACATCCGGCGGCGGGGCGAGAACGTCAGCTCGATGGAGGTGGAGCGGATCGTCTGCGCCCACCCCGACGTGGTCGAGGCGGCGGCCGTCGGCGTGAAGGCGCTCGAGGGCGCGTCGGCCGAGGACGAGATCCTGGTCTGCATCGTCGCCCGCGACGGCCGCGCGCCGGACGTCCACGACCTGCTGGCCTTCCTCGACGAGCGCATGCCCTACTTCGCCGTGCCGCGCTACGTCCGCGTGGTGGACCACCTGCCCAAGACGCCCACCGAGCGCGTCCGCAAGGTGGAGCTGCGCGACGCCGGCATCACGCCCGACACGCACGACCGGGCCGTGCACGGCCCGCCCGTCCCGTCGCGGTGAGCGACGACGACCTCGACCTGGGCGAGGCCGCCGACTACATCCTCTCGGAGGGGCCCGGGCTGGCGGAGGACGACGTCTGGGCCGTCCTCACCGAGCTCGGCGCGCCGCCCGCCCCGGGCCAGGAGTCGCTCGCCGTGGAGGTGATCGCGAGCGCGCGCCCCGACGTGCGCGGCCGGGACGCGCGCCGGATCGTGCGCGAGTGGCAGGCGTACGCGCGGCTCGCGCGGGAACAGGACTGGGAGGACGACCTCTAGGACCGCGAAGGGGGAGGCTCGACTACGATGGCCCCCGTGTTCAGCGACGACGTGGACCGCCTGTTCGCCGAGCTGTTCCCGGGAGGGCGGCACGGCGCTACCAGGGCTGCCCGCGCCCCGGTCGACGTCTACCTCGTCGAGGGCGAGCCGCCGCGGCTGGTGGTGGAGATCGACGCGGCCGGCGTCGACCCCGCCCGGGTCGACATCTCCCTGCAGGGCGAGGTGCTGATCGTTCGCGGCGAGCGGCGCCGCCGGCCCGAGGGCCCGCACGTCTACCAGCACGCCGAGATCGCCTGGGGGCCGTTCGAGCGCCGCCTGCGCCTGGGCGTGCCGGTCGACGCCGAGGCCGTGAGCGCGTCGTACGAGGACGGCATCCTGCGGATCTCGCTGCCGCTGTCCCCGAAGCGGCCGCTGCGGCGGGTGGACATCAGCGCCGGGGGCTCCTCCGCGTGAGCACGGACGCCACCGACGCCCCGCAGGCCGAGGTCGTCGAGGAGCCGGTCGCCCCGGACGAGATCGAGGCCCTCCCCGAGACGCTGCCGGTCCTGCCCCTGAAGGAGACGGTGGTCTTCCCCGAGGCGGTGGCGCCGCTGGCCATCGGCGAGCCGCGCTCGATCCGCCTGATCGACGAGGTCATGAACCGCCCGGAGCGCGTCCTCGCGCTGGTGGCGAGCCGCGACCCCGAGGAGGCCGAGCCGCCGCCCGAGAACCTGCACGAGATCGGGACGGCCGCGGTCGTGCAGCGCATGGTGCGGGTGCCCGATGGGACGGTGCGGGTGCTGATCCAGGGGATCCGCCGCGTGCGCCTGGGGCCGTACACCCGGACCGACCCCTTCCTGGAGGCGCGCGCCGAGGAGGTGCCGGACCACGCCGAGCGCACCACCGAGGTCGAGGCCCTCGCCCGCAACCTGCAGGGCATCTTCACGCGCATCATCCAGCTGGTCCCGCACCTGCCCGACGAGCTGCAGGTCGCCGTCGCCAACCTCGAGGACCCCACCACGCTCTCCTACCTGGTGGCGTCGTCGCTGCGCCTGTCGATGGCGGAGCGCCAAGAGCTGCTGGAGGAGTCCGACCTCGAGGCGCGCCTGCGGCGCCTGACGGTGCTGGTCAACCGCGAGCTGGAGCTGCTGGAGCTCGGGGCCAAGATCCAGAACGATGTCCAGACCGACCTCGAGCAGGGCCAGCGCGAGTTCTTCCTGCGCCAGCAGCTCAAGGCGATCCGCGAGGAGCTCGGCGAGACCGACGACGAGCAGGCCGAGGTCGAGGAGCTGCGCCGCCAGCTCGCCGAGGCCGACCCGCCGGAGGAGGTCCGCATCGCCGCCGAGCGCGAGCTGTCGCGGCTCGAGCGCATCCCGTCGGCGTCCGCGGAGCACTCGGTCATCCGAACCTACCTCGACTGGCTCCTGTCGATCCCCTGGACCACGACCACCGAGGACAACCTCGACCTGACCCGCGCCCGCCAGATCCTCGACGAGGACCACTACGACATCGACAAGGTCAAGGAGCGGATCATCGAGCAGCTCGCGGTCGCGCGGCTGCGCCAGGACGCCGCCGGCTCGATCCTGGCCTTCGTCGGCCCGCCCGGCGTGGGCAAGACCTCGCTGGGCCAGTCGATCGCCCGCGCCCTGGGGCGCGAGTTCGCCCGCATCTCTGTGGGCGGCGTGCGCGACGAGTCGGAGATCCGGGGCCACCGGCGCACCTACGTCGGCGCGCTGCCGGGCGTGATCGTGCGGGCGATCCGCGACGCCGGCTCGATGAACCCGGTGATGATGATCGACGAGATCGACAAGATGGGCGCCGACTACCGCGGCGACCCGTCCTCGGCGATGCTCGAGGTGCTCGACCCGGCGCAGAACCGCTCGTTCCGCGACCACTACCTCGACCTGCCGCTCGACCTGTCGCGCGTCTTCTTCATCACGACGGCGAACGTGCTCGAGACGATCCCGGCGCCGCTGCTGGACCGCATGGAGATCATCCGCCTCGCGGGCTACACCGAGGAGGAGAAGCTCCACATCGCCCGCCGCTACCTGCTGCCCCGCCAGATCGAGGCGACCGGGCTGCCCGAGGGCGTGCTGGAGGTCACCGACGACGGCATCCGCACGGTCATCGCCGAGTACACGCGCGAGGCCGGCGTCCGCCAGCTCGAGCGCCGGCTCGCCGCCGTCGCCCGCCGCATCGCCCGGCGGGTGGCCGAGGGCGACGACGGCCCGGCGGTGGTCGGCCCCGACGAGGTCAGGGAGATCCTGGGGCCGGAGCGGATCCACAACGAGGTCAAGCGGCGCACCAGCGAGCCCGGGGTCGCCACCGGCCTGGCCGTGACCGGCGGGGGCGGCGAGATCCTGTTCGTCGAGGCCCAGGCCATGCCGGGCAGCGGGCGCCTGACGGTGACCGGCCAGCTCGGCGAGGTCATGCGCGAGTCGGCCCAGGCGGCGCTCTCGTTCGTGCGGGCGCGCCAGGCCGCGCTGGGGCTCGACCTGCCGGACGACTTCTTCTCGCACCACGACGTCCACATCCACGTGCCCGCCGGCGCGGTGCCCAAGGACGGGCCGTCGGCGGGCGTCACCATGGCGACCGCCCTGGTCTCGGCGCTGTCCGGGCGGCCGGTGAGCGAGGACGTCGCGATGACCGGCGAGATCACCCTCACCGGCCAGGTGCTGCCGATCGGTGGCGTGAAGGAGAAGGTGCTCGCCGCCCACCGCGCCGGGATCGGCACGGTGGTCCTGCCCAAGCTCAACGAGGACGGGCTCGCCGACCTTCCCGACGAGCTGCGCGAGGAGATGCGCATCGAGCTGGCCGAGCGCGTCGAGCAGGTGCTGGACGTCGCCCTCGAGCCGGTGGCCCAGCCGGCCTGACTGGCGCGCGGGGGTCGCGCCGGCCACGCAGCCCGGGATAGGGTCGCGGCGTGGATCGCCTCTCGCACTACCTCGACCGCCTCCGCCGCCGCCTGTGCTGCCGGCCGCCGTCGCGGGTGACGGGCGTCGAGGCCGCGACCGGCGGCGGCAGCGGCGAGGTGTTCATCGCGTGGACGCCGAACGACCCGTCGGAGCACATCGCCTTCTACCGCGTCTACCGCCGGGTGGCCGACGGCGTGTGGCGCAACCTCGCGGCCGTCACCGCGGACGCGACCGACATCAACTTCCCGGGCAAGATCGCCATGCTGGACACGCCGGACAACTTCCCGGGGTTCAGCGACTTCCCCGAGACCGGCGAGCGCACCTACGTCGTCACGGCGATCGGGCGCTCCGGGCTCGAGGGGCCGTTCTCGAGCGCGGTGGTGGGCACGGGGCCCGAGGTCGGCCCCTAGGCCGCCCCGGCCAGCTCCCGCGCCACCGCCAGCAGGTCGGGCCCCCGCGCATCCGGGTTCGGGAGCAGCGACGACAGCGCCCCCTCGCCGCGGCTGACCCAGGCGACCCGCATGCCGACGGCGCGGGCGCCGCGGAGGTCCCACCAGTGGGAGGCGACCATCGTCGCCGCGCCCGGCTCCGCCCCGATCACCGCGAGGCCGTGGCGGTAGACGCGCGCGTC
>DATLLV010000055.1:0-10403 GCA_035537655.1 Miltoncostaeaceae bacterium | reverse complement strand
CCACCCTCCGCGAGCAGCTCGCGGGCATCCCGACGGGCCCCGGCGTCTACATCTACCGCGACGCCGCCGACCGGGTGCTCTACGTCGGCAAGGCGAAGTCCTTGCGCCGGCGCGTGCACTCGTACTTCCAGGCCCCGCTGCGGCCGGACGAGAGCGAGCGGCCGGCCGCCCGCATGCGCGCGCGCTCGGGGCTGCACCCGAAGATCGCCGAGATGGTCGAGCGGGTCGCGCGGGTCGAGGTCTTCGTCACCTCGTCCGAGAGCGAGGCCCTGATCCTCGAGGCGAACCTGGTGAAGCTGCACCGGCCGCCCTTCAACGTCCGCCTGCGCGACGACAAGAGCTACCCGTACATCGCGATCAGCCTCGACGAGGAGTACCCGCGGGTCTACTTCACGCGCGAGCGCCACCGGCGCGACCGCATGTACTTCGGGCCCTTCTCCAACGCGTACAAGGTGCGCGACACGCTGAGCCTGATCGGCCGGATCTTCCCCAGCCGCCCCTGCGAGGGGCCCGAGCCGGGGCGCCCGTCGGGCGTGCCGTGCCTCGACTACCACATCAAGCGCTGCCTGGCGCCGTGCGTGGGCTACATCTCGAAGGAGGACTACCGCGCCCTGATCGACCAGATCATCGACTTCCTCTCGGGCCGCTACCGCGGGCTCGAGCAGGAGCTCGAGGCCGAGATGAGCGCGGCGGCGGGGGCCCAGGAGTTCGAGCGGGCGGCCGTGATCCGCAACCGCCTGTCGGCGGTGCGGCACCTGATGGAGCGGCAGTTCGCGCACGCCGACTCGGTGGGGACCGCCGACGTGCTCGGCGTCGCGCTGGAGGGCGACTCGGCCAACGTCCAGGTGCTGCAGGTGCGCGACGGCGTGCTGCAGGACCGCCAGTCGTTCTTCCTCGACGCGGCCGGCGCCGAGGACGAGGACACGGTGCTGGTGCAGTTCGCGTACGAGTTCTATTCGCTGGCCCTCGCGATCCCGCCGCTGGTGGTGGTGGCGCAGGACAGCGGCGCGGCCGAGGCGCTCGAGGCCGTCCTGACCGAGCGCCGCGGGCAGCGCGTCGAGGTGCGCGCGGCGGCGCGCGGCGACAAGCGCAAGCTGGCCGAGCTGGCGGCGCGGAACGCGCGCTTCGCCCTCGACCAGGACCGCCGCCGCCACGAGCAGGCGCGCGGACGTCGCCGCGAGGCGCTCGCCGACCTGCAGGGCAAGCTCGACCTGCCCGCGCCCCCGGCGCGGATCGAGGCCTACGACATCTCGAACCTGGGCGAGACCTACGCCGTGGCGTCGATGGTCGTCTTCGAGGGTGGCGCGCCCGCCAAGGCCCACTACCGCACCTTCACCATGCGGGACGAGGCCGGCCAGGACGACTTCGCGCGCATCCGCGAGGCCGTGCGGCGCCGCTTCAGCCGCCTGGCCGAGCCGGGCGAGGACGACCCGTCGTTCGCCGCCCGCCCGGGTCTCGTGGTGATCGACGGCGGCAAGGGCCAGCTGTCGGCGGCGCTCGCCGGGATGCAGGACGCGGGGATGGAGGACGTCCCGGTCGTCAGCCTCGCCAAGCGCCAGGAGGAGGTGTTCCGCCCGGGCATCCCCGACCCGCTGCTGCTCGACGAGGGCTCGTCGGCGCTGCGGACGCTGCAGCACATCCGCGACGAGGCCCACCGCTTCGCGCTGCGCCACCACCGCGGCCGCCGCGACCGCGGCATGACCGAGAGCGTCCTCGACGCCCTGCCCGGCGTCGGGCCGGCGCGCAAGGCGGCGCTGCTGCGGCACTTCGGCTCCACCGAGCGCTTCCTGGCGGCCAGCCGGGACGAGCTGGCCGCGGTGCCGGGCGTGCCGGCCAAGGTGGCCCGCGACGTGTACGACCGCCTCCACAAGACCGCGGCGCCCAGCCAGGCCGCCGCGGCCGAGCGCGAGGAGCAGGCCTCGTGGAGCTGACGGTCATCACCGGCATGAGCGGCGCCGGCAAGAGCCAGGCGATGGGCGCCTTCGAGGACGCCGGCTGGTTCTGCGTGGACAACCTGCCCCCGGGGCTGCTGCCGGCGCTGGCCGACCTCTTCCTGCTGGAGGGCTCGCGGGTGGAGCGGGCGGCGGTGGTCTGCGACGTGCGCGGCGGGGTCTGGTTCAAGGACCTCGAGCCGGTCCTCGAACGGGTCGAGGAGGCGGCCGGCGTGCGGCCGCGGGTCGTCTTCCTGGAGGCGTCCGACGACACCCTGATCACCCGCTTCCGCGAGACCCGGCGGCCCCACCCGCTGTCGGTCTCGGGGACGGTCAGCGAGGGCATCGAGCGCGAGCGGGACGAGCTCGCCGACGTGCGCGGGCGGGCCGACGTGGTCATCGACACCAGCGCGCTGTCGATCTGGGACCTCCGGCGGCGCGTCGCCGAGACGCTGCTGTCGGCCGAGGGGCGCCCGCGCATGCACGTGCAGTTCGTCTCGTTCGGCTACAAGCACGGCGTCCCGCGGGACGCGGACCTGCTCATGGACGTGCGCTTCCTCGCGAACCCGCACTACGTGCCGGAGCTGCGCCCCTTCACCGGGCTCGACCGGCCCGTGGCCGACTTCGTGCGCGCCTCGGCGGGCATGGAGGAGTTCATGGCCAGGCTCGAGGGCCTGCTCGACTTCCTGCTGCCGGCCTACGCCGAGGAGGGCAAGACGAGCGTCGTGATCGGCATCGGCTGCACGGGCGGGCGCCACCGCAGCGTCACCATCGCCGAGATGCTGGCCCGCCGCTACGCGCCCCGCTTCGACGTCAGCGTCTCCCACCGGCACATCGACCGCGCGGGCGTGCCCGCCCCGCTCGAGGAGCCCGCGGCGTGAGCACCGGCGGCGCCGGGCTGCCGCGCATCGCCGCGCTGGGCGGAGGGACGGGACTCGCCTCCCTGCTGCGCGGAATCAAGCACGCGCCGGTGGACATCACCGCGATCGTGACCGTCACCGACGACGGCGGCTCGTCGGGGCGGCTGCGGCGCGAGCTCGGGGTGCTGCCGCCGGGCGACATCCGCAACTGCCTGGTGGCGCTGGCCGACGACGAGTCGCTGCTGAGCCGGCTGTTCCAGCACCGCTTCGCCGAGGGCGACCTCTCGGGCCACTCCTTCGGCAACCTCTTCCTCGCCGCCCTGACCGAGGTCAGCGGCGGGTTCGACCTGGCCGTCCAGGAGAGCAGCCGGGTGCTGAAGATCCGCGGCCGGGTGCTGCCCTCGACCCTCGAGCAGATCCGCCTCTGGGCCGAGCGCGCCGACGGCGACGTCGTGAGCGGGGAGACCCGCATCGCCGCCGGGGCCGGGGCATGCCGCCGCGTCTGGCTCGAGCCCGAGCCCGCCGCCCACGCGCCGGCCCTCGACGCCATCCGCGAGGCCGATCTCGTGCTGCTCGGCCCGGGCAGCCTCTTCACCAGCGTGCTCCCCCACGTGGCGGTGCCCGAGGTGGCCGAGGCGCTGACCGCCGCCCGCGGCCGGCGCGCGTACGTGTGCAACGTCATGACCCAGCCGGGGGAGACCGACGGCTTCGACGCCGCCGACCACCTCGAGCGCGTGCTCGACGCGGCGCCGGGCGGGGTCGACACGATCGTGGTCCACGAGGGGCCGCTCGACCCCGAGGGGGCGGCCGACTACGCGGCCCAGGGGCAGGAGCCGGTGCGGACCGACCGCGACCGGCTGCGCGGCCTCGGGATCCAGGTCGTGGCGGGCGATCTCGCCGAGCCGGGGCGCGTCGTGAGGCACTCGCCGGCGGCCCTCGCGACGGTCCTCATGGACCTCGTCAGGGAGGCCGCGGGGGCGCATCCCGCAACGCCCTGACACGGGGTTTCCGCAGGACTCGCAACACTTGCCACGAAACCTGATCCGGCCGTAGACTGCCCCCGCGGTTCGGGGGCGCCAACCTCCGGCCGTGGTCGTCCCCCCAACGACAGTCGTTTCGTCTTCATTCCGTCACGGCGGGGCGATCTCCGTACTTCTCCCAAAGGAGTGAACGCTTCATGAGCGCTCGCGCCAAGGCGATCGCCCCGCTCGCGGTGGTGATCGGAATTCTGTCATTCCTGTGGACGGAACTCTCCCTGAACTTCACGTTCCACTGGGTGACGGTGCAGGACAACCTGACGGGCGACGGCTCGCTCGGTCTTCCTGAGAACTTCCAGCTGATCCTCCCGACCGCGTTCATCTCGTGGGGTCTGTTCTTCGCCGCCGGTGGCGACAACGCCGCCTTCGGCAAGATCTTCCTCGCGACCGTCTTCGGCTCGGTGGCGGCCCTGGTGACCATGCCGCTGGCCTTCAAGACGGCGGACGCGCCCGACTTCTGGGGCATCGCCCTCTGGGTCGGCGTCTTCGCCTTCGTCCTCGTGATGATCCTGATCGCGGGCGACTGGTACTACGTGGCCGGGACGTTCCCCTGCTTCGCAGCGGTCTTCCTCTGGTGGATCGCGACCGGCCTCGATGGATATGTCCCCAACGGCGGCGGCACCGACAACTCGGTGGCGGCGCTGGGCGACCCGGCGACGGCCGGCGCAGGCGCCTTCGGGGGCCTGCTCTCGCTCCCGTGGCAGTGGGTCTGGTTCGACACCTGGGTCACGCTGGTCTGCGGCGTGATCCTCGGCATCGTCAGCGCCAAGGTCACGGCGGCGATCACGCCGAAGCCGAAGGCGGCGGCTCCCGAGGCGGCCTAGCCCCTCGCGTCACCGTCTGAACGCAGGACCGCCGGGGGGCCTTTGGGCCCCCCGGCCGCGTTCCGGGACGCCTGCCGCCGTCCTGGCGCTGGAGGAGGCGGCCGCCCTCGCGTGGCCGGCGCCCGAGACCCGCCGTCTGGGCGGCTGGCTGTTGCGCGCCGGCGGCGGCTGGACCGGGCGCGCCAACTCGGCGCTGCCGCTCGGCCCGCCGGGCGTGCCGCTCGAGGAGGCCCTCGGGGACGTGGCCGCCTGGTACGCGGCCCGGGGCCTGACGCCCCGCATCGCCCTGCCGCTGCCGGGCGCCGAGGACCTCGACGAGCAGCTCGCCGGGCGCGGCTGGACGGCCAGCGAGCCCACCGAGGTGCTGGCCGCCGACCCGGCCGCCGCCCGCCGCGCCGCGCCCCCGGCGGGCCTGCCGCCGGTGCGGATGGGCACGGCGCCGTCGGACGCGTGGATCGCCGCCTACCGGGCCCGGGCGGGCGGCGGCCTGCCGACGCAGGCGCGGGCCATCCTGGCCGGCAGCGCGCCGGTGGCCTTCGCCGAGTTCCGGATCGGGGGCCACGTGGCGGCGATCGCCCGGGCCTCGGTCGACCGCGGCTGGGTGGGCCTCAGCGCCGTGGAGGTCGCCCCCGCGCAGCGTCGCCGCGGGCTGGCCCGCCACGTCGTGGTCGCGGCCCTCGCCTGGGGCGCCGGCCACGGCGCGGACCGCGCCTACGCCCAGGTGCTGGCCGACAACGGGCCGGCCCTCGCCCTCTTCGCCGGGCTGGGCTTCGCCGGCCATCACCGCTACCGCTACCGCGTCGCCCCCGAGGGCGAGGCTTAGCAGCTGCCCCAGAGCCCCAGGCGGCGCGCCCGCGCCCGCCGCTCGGCCGCCCGCAGGGCCGGCTGCAGGCGGGCGCGACCGTCGCCGCGGAAGACCTCGGCGTTGCCGCTCGCCACCAGCTCCTCGTTGACCGTGCGCGGGGCGCCCCGGACGGTGACCTCCGCCAGCAGCCGGCCGAAGCGGTCCTCGCGGCCCTGAGTGGAGTCGGTGCGCAGGGCGATCGCGGTCCCGCGGGGTAGCAGCGCCCTCGCGGCGAAGGCCGACTCGACGGCGTAACACTCGGCCGAGCCGTAGCCGGCCGGGAGCTCGGGCGCGTCGACGCCCAGCAGCCGCACGCGCACCTGGCGGCCGTCGATGGTTGCGACCAGGGTGTCGCCGTCCACGACCCGGTCCACCGTCCCCGCGAGGCGGGCGGCGGCGGCCGGCGGCGGAGGCTCGGGCGCCGGGGCGGTGCCTGATCCGCAGGCGGCGACCGCGGCCAGAGCCAGGGCCGCCGCGGCGGCGCGGAGGGCGTTCACCCGCCGGATGGTGGCAGGCTGTCCCGGACCCGTGCTGTAGATTGGCGATCCTTTTCGCACGGCGAGGAACGGGAGCCGGATGAGCGTACGCGTGGGGATCAACGGGTTCGGCCGGATCGGGAGGAACGTCTTCCGCGCGGCGATGCAACGCGACGCCGACCTCGACATCGTCGCGGTCAACGACATCACCGACACGGCGACCCTCGCCCACCTGCTCGACTACGACTCGATCTTCGGGCGCTACCCCGGCGCGGTCGAGGCCCGCGACGACCACATCGTCGTCGACGGCAGGGAGGTGCGCGTCCTCGCGGAGCGCGACCCGGCGAGCCTGCCCTGGAAGGAGCTGGGCGTCGACGTGGTCATCGAGAGCACCGGCCTCTTCACCGACCGCGACAAGGCCGCCCTCCACCTGCAGGCGGGCGCGAGCAAGGTCATCATCTCCGCGCCGGCCAACGGCCCCGACCTGACCGTCTGCATCGGCGTCAACGACGACCAGTACGACCCCGAGCAGCACCACGTCATCTCGAACGCCTCCTGCACCACCAACTGCCTCGCGCCGGTGGCGAAGGTGCTGATGGACACGCTTGGGGTCGAACAGGGATACATGACGACCTGCCACGCGTACACCAACGACCAGCGCATCCTCGACCTGCCCCACAAGGACCTGCGCCGGGCGCGCGCGGCGGCCCTGTCGATCATCCCGACCTCGACCGGCGCGGCGCGCGCGATCGGCGAGGTCATCCCGGCGCTGAAGGGGAGGCTCGACGGCATGGCGCTGAGGGTGCCGACCCCCGACGGGTCGGTCGTGGACCTCACGGCCCAGGTGGGCCGCGAGACCAGCGTCGAGGAGGTGAACGACGCCTTCCGCGCCGCCGCCGAGTCGGGGCCGCTGGCCGGCGTCCTCGGCTACACCGAGGACCCGATCGTCTCGCGCGACATCGTCGGCGACCCGCGGTCCAGCCTGTTCGACTCGTCGCTGACCATGGTCAACGGCACGACCGTCAAGGTCATCTCCTGGTACGACAACGAGTGGGGCTACTCGTGCCGGGTGGCCGAGCTGGCCGAGCGCGTCCTCCCCTCCTAGGCGGCTCCCGGTGGCCTCCCGCCTCCTCGGGATCGACGACCCCGGTGTCGAGTGGCGCGGCGCGCGCGTGCTCGTGCGCTCGGATCTCAACGTCCCCCTCGAGGACGGCCGCATCACCGACGACGCGCGCATCCGCGCGTCCGTGCCCACGCTCGAGCGGCTCCTCGCGGCGGGCGCCGGCGTCGCGGTCTGCTCGCACCTCGGGCGCCCCAAGGGGCGGCGCGACCCGGAGCTGTCGCTGAGGCCCTGCGCCGACCGCCTCGGCGAGCTGATGGGGCGGACCGTCGAGCTGCTGCCCGACTGCGTCGGCTCGGGGGTGCGTGAGCGCGTCGCGGGCCTGGGCCCCGGCGAGCTGGTGATGCTCGAGAACCTCCGCTTCCACGAGGGCGAGGAGGCGGACGACCCGGGCTTCGCCGAGTCGCTGGCGCAGGGGTTCACGCAGTACGTGAACGACGCCTTCGGGGCCGCCCACCGCGCCCACGCCTCCACCGAGGGCGTCGCCCACCTGCTCCCGTCGCGGGCCGGGCTGCTGCTCGCGCGCGAGGTCGAGGTGCTGGAGGGCCTGATGGCCGGGGCGAAGGCCCCCTTCGTCGCCATCCTGGGCGGGAGCAAGGTGAGCGACAAGCTGCCGCTCATCCGCCGCCTGCTGGAGCGCTGCGACCGCCTGCTGATCGGCGGCGCCATGTGCTTCACGTTCCTCGCCGCCCAGGGCGAGCGCGTCGGCGGCTCGATGCACGAGGACGAGGCCGGCCAGGCGGTGGCGCACGAGCTGATGGAGAAGGCGGTCCAGCTCAACCGCCAGATCACGCTGCCGGTCGACGTCCTGGTGGCCGACCGCTTCGCCGAGGACGCCGACCTCGAGGTGGTCCCGACCGACGCGATCGACGACGGCTGGATCGGCGTGGACATCGGCCCCCGCACCGCGGCCGGCTACCGCGAGGTGATCGTCGACGCCGCGACCGTCTTCTGGAACGGCCCGATGGGCGCCTTCGAGATCCCGCCGTTCGCTGACGGCACGCGCGCGGTGGCCGAGGCGATGTCCGACTGCCCGGGCGTCACCGTCGCGGGCGGCGGCGACTCGGGCGCGGCGCTGGCCCAGCTCGGGCTGAGCGACCGGCTCACCCACGTCTCCACCGGCGGCGGGGCCGCCCTCGAGATGCTCGAAGGCCGCACGCTGCCGGGCGTCGCCGCCCTGCCCACACGGTGAGCGGCCGCCGCCCGCTGGTCGCGGGGAACTGGAAGATGCACAAGACCGGCGCCGAGGCGCGGGACCACGTCGCCCGCCTGCGGGTCCTGCTCGCCGACGCCCCGCCGGCCGCAGAGGTCGCGGTGTGCCCCCCGTTCACCGCCCTCGAGGCGGCCGCGACCGAGGCCGAGGGGAGCCCGGTGCGGGTGCTCGCACAGGCCGTCCACGAGGCGCCGTCCGGCCCCCACACGGGCGAGATCTCCGCGCCGATGATCCTCGCGACCGGCGCCGTCGGCACCCTGGTGGGCCACTCCGAGCGCCGCGCCGCCGGCGAGACCGACGACCAGGTCGCCGCCCGCGTGCGCGCGGCCCTGGACGCGGGGCTCCAGGTGATCCTCTGCGTCGGCGAGTCGCTGGAGCAGCGCGAGGCGGGGGAGACCGAGTCATGGCTCGACGGCCAGGTGCGGGCCGCCCTGGCGAACGTCGTGCCGGCCGACGTCGGCGCGCTCGCGATCGCCTACGAGCCGATCTGGGCGATCGGCACCGGGCGCACCGCGACGCCCGAGACGGCCCAGGCCGCCTGCGCCCTCGTCCGCGCTGTGGCTGCCGCCGTCCTCGACCCGGGTGCCGTGCGGGTGCTCTACGGCGGCAGCGTCACGCCCGAGAACGCGGCCGGCCTGATGGCCCAGGCCGACATCGACGGCGCGCTCGTCGGCGGCGCGAGCCTCGACCCGGGGGGCTTCGCCGCCATCGTCGCCGCCGCCGGACCCTGACGCGATGAGCGCGGCGGGCCCGCTCGTCCTGGTCGTCATCGATGGGTTCGGCATCGCCCCGCCCGGGCCCGGCAACGCGGTGCACCTCGCCCGAACGCCGGTCCTGCACGCCCTGGCCGCCGAGGGCTCGGGCACCAGCATCGCCGCCGCGGGCCTGCCGGTCGGCCTGCCCGACGGCCAGCAGGGCAACAGCGAGGTGGGACACCTGAACCTCGGCGCCGGGCGCCGCGTCCCCCAGATGCTGGTGCGCATCGACGAGGCCGTCACCGATGGCTCGTTCGCCCGCCTGCCCGCCTTGGCAGCCGCCCTCGACGCCGGCCGGCGCGGCACGCTCCACCTGATCGGCCTCGTCGGCGCGGGCGGCGTGCACGCCAGCCAGCGCCACCTGATGGCCCTCATCCGCATCGCGCAGGAGGCGGGCGTCGAGCGGATCGTCGTCCACGCCTTCACCGACGGGCGCGACACCCGCCCCGACAGCGGCCTGGACGCCGTGGCGGAGGTCGAGGCGACCGGCGCCGTCGTGGGGTCGGTGGTCGGGCGCTACTACGCGATGGACCGCGACCGGCGCTGGGACCGCACCAAGCGCGCGTACGACGCGCTCGTGCACGGGGTCGGCGAGGCGCGCAGCAGTGGGCGACGGGCGGTGGACGTGTCGTATGCATCCGGCGTGACGGATGAGTTCATCGAGCCCGCGGTCGTCGGCCCGCCGGACGAGCACCGCATCCGCGCCGGCGACGGCGTGATCTTCTGGAACTTCCGCCCCGACCGGGCGCGACAGCTGACGATGGCGCTCACGGACCCGGACTTCGACGGCTTCGACCGCGGCGCCGACCCGCCGCTTCCCGCGCTGACGACGATGACGCGCTACAAGGCCGAGTTCACGGCGCCGGTGCTCTTCGAGGCCCAGGACGTCCGCCAGGGCCTTGCGGAGTGCGCCTCGGGGGCGGGCCGGCGCCAGCTGCACGTGGCCGAGACCGAGAAGTACGCCCACGTGACGTTCTTCTTCAACGGCGGCCGCGAGGAGCCGTTCGAGGGAGAGCGGCGGGTGCTGGTGCCGTCGCCCCGGCACGTGCCCACCTACGACCTCGCGCCCGAGATGAGCGCGGTGGGTGTCCGCGACGCGGTCGTGCAGGGGCTGGCCGAGGGCGTCGACGAGCTCGTGGTCGTGAACTTCGCCAACGCGGACATGGTCGGCCACACCGGGGTGGTCGAGGCGGCGGTGCGCGGCATCGAGGCGGTGGACGCCTGCATGGGCGCGATCCGTCCCGCGGTGGCCGAGGCCGGCGGGCTGCTCTGCGTCACCGCCGACCACGGCAACAGCGAGGTCATGATCGAGCCCGACGGAAGCCCGAACACGGCCCACACCG
>DATLLV010000054.1:0-2978 GCA_035537655.1 Miltoncostaeaceae bacterium | reverse complement strand
TCGTCGCGGACCGCCGCCCCGTGCGCCGCGCCGGTGGTCACCGTGGCCTCCGAGAGCCGGCCGCCGGGAGAGCGGCCGAGGTCGAGGGCCCGCCATCGCCCCTCCGCTCCCCGCGGAACCAGTCGACCGCGTCGGCGAGCGCGGCGCGCACCGGCGACTGCGGCATCCCGAGCTCCCGCACCGCGCGCGAGCCGTCCACGAACATCCGCTTGCGCGCCATCAGCGCACCGTCGAGCGGCGCGAGCGGCTCGCGCCCCAGCATGCGGCCCTCGATCGTCTCGTCGACCGCCGCGACGGCGATCGCCACCGCGTGCGGCAGCCGCACGCGCGGCGCGCGGCGGCCGGCGATGACGGCCAGGGCGGCCAGGATCTCGCGCAGGGTCATGTTCTCGTTGCCGAGGATGTAGCGGCGTCCGGACGTCCCGCGCTCGAGCGCCAGCCGGTGCCCGGCGGCCACGTCGCGGACGTCCACCAGGTTGAGGCCGGTGTCCACGTAGGCGGGCATCCGGCCGGCGAGGAAGTCGGCGACGATGCGGCCGGTCGGCGTGGGCGCGTGGTCGCCGGGACCGACCGGCGCCGTCGGGTTCACCACGACGACGTGGCGGCCCTCGGCCGCGGCGGCCAGCGCCAGCCGCTCGGACTCCACCTTCGAGCGCTTGTAGGCCCCGATCACCTGGGACGGCGGCTGGGGCGTGTCCTCGTCGCCCGGGCTGCCGTCGGCGGGCAGGCCGACGGTCGCCACCGAGGAGGTGTGGACGACCGGCGCGCTCGCGAGGGCCGCCGCCCGCAGGACGTTGCTTGTACCGGCAACGTTCGTGCGGAAGACCTCGGCGGCACGGTGGCGGGCGAGCGAGTACCGCGCCGCGACGTGGAAGACGGCGTCGACGTCCCGCGCGGCGCGCTCGACGGCGTCGGCGTCCCGCAGGTCGCCGGCGACCGGCTCGCACCCCTCGGGCAGGCGGCCCGAGCCCATGCTCTGGGGCCGCACCAGGGCGCGCACGCTCCACCCGTGGGCGAGCAGGTCGGTCGCCACGTGGCCGCCGACGAATCCGGTTGCGCCGGTGACGAGCGCCGTGCTCACCGCAGCCTGCCGAGGGTCTGCTCGAGCCCCGCCCGCAGGGCCCGGCCGGCGACGCGGGCCGCCGGGCCCAGCCGGACCAGCGCGGGGACCTCGCGCGGGTGGCGCAGGAAGTAGAGGAGGCCGGCGCCGGGGGTGAGGCGGCCGGCGGCGTCCATGAGGCGGTCGAAGTCCGGGAGGCGGTGGCGCGCCTCGTCGGTCACGGCGCGCAGGGCGAGGAAGGGGATGCCCGCGGCGCCCGAGGCTCGGGCGAGCGTGGCGCTCTCGAGGTCGACGGCCACGCCCTCGAGCAGGGCCCGGTCGGCCGGGGTGCGCGCGATGCGGCGCGCGCTGACGAGGGTGCCGCGCGCGCCGGGGGCGGCGGCGAGCATCTCGGGGTCGGGCGCGAAGGTCTCGCCGGTCGCCTCGTCGCGGACCGCGTCGGGGGCGACCAGGTCCCCCACGCGCAGGTCGGGCGAGAGCGCGCCGCAGAAGCCGGCCGAGACCAGGGCTCGCAGGGGCCGGGCGGTCACCGCCGCCGCGGTGCGCTCCGCCGCGGCCGCCCCGATGCCCGAGACGTGGATCTCCAGCTCCGGCCCCGCCAACTCCGCCAGCGCGCGCCGCTCGGCGGGAACGGCGCACACCACCGCGATCACGAGCGGGCCAGGGTCACCAGGTCGCGCGGGCTCTTGAAGGCGTCGAGGATCGTGCTCGCCTCATATCCGCAGTGCATGAGGCAGTTCGCGCACCGGGGGTCCCTGTCCGTGCCGTAGGCGTCCCAGTCGGTCTCGTCGTACAGCTCGCGGAGGCTGCCCACGTGCTTGTCGGCGAGGAGGTAGCAGGGGCTGCGCCACCCCTCCACGGTGTAGGTGGGCATCGCCCAGGCCGTGCACCTGTAGTTCCTCTTGCCCTGCAGGAACTCGTGGAAGAGCGGGTTGTTGTAGAAGGGGATGTCCATGTGATCGCAGAGGTCGTGCACCTGCGAATACAGCGCCTGGGCCTCCTGGCGGGCCAGGAATTGCTCGCGGTCGTGCGTGACGGCCTCGTAGTCGAAGCCCGGCGCCGTGATGCAGCCCTCCACGCCCATGTCCTTGAGGAAGGCGAACAACTCCACGTACTCCTCGGCCGGGGTGCCGCGGTAGATCGTGGTGTTGGTGCACACGCGGTAGCCGAGGGAGATGGCCTCGCGCATGTAGTTCGTCGCCTTGTCGAACACCCCGTCCCGATCGACGGCCTTGTCATGCACCTCTCTCATGCCGTCGAGGTGGACGACGAAGGCGAACCGGTTGGACGGCGGGATGCGGCCGAAGGCCCTGTTCATCAACAGGCCGTTGGTGCACATGTAGACGAAGCGGCCCTGCGCGGTGATGCCGTTGACGATCTCGTCGATCTGCTTGTGGATCATCGGCTCGCCGCCAGGGATGTTCACGATCGGCGCGCCGGCCTCCTCGGCGACCCGCAGGCACTCCTCCACCTCCATCCGCTTGTGGAAGACGTGCTCGTACTCGCGGATGCGACCGCATCCGTGGCAGGCGAGATTGCAGATCTCGAGGGGCTCGAGCATCAGGGTCACGGGAAACCGCTCGGCGCGCTGGATCAGGCGCTTCTTCACCAGATACGACGCCATGCCGAGCTCGAGCGATCGGGGGCGGTGGGGCACGTCGCGCTCCTGGCCTGGGCTGGACGGTCCGGATGCTCTCACAGACGCTATCCCACCGCCCCGACATCGACAAAGAGCGGACGCCGCAGGGCCTACGTGTCACCGCCCCCGCCGACGCTAGGCGGGGGGCATGAGCCCTCCGTGAGACGGGGATGAGACGTCTCTCATCGCGGCCGGCGCCCCCCCGGGCGGAACATGCCGAGGCGGGGGCGGGGCAGCGCGTCGACGAGCGGCTCGAGGCTCCGGGCCAGCTGCGCCGCC
>DATLLV010000053.1:0-25529 GCA_035537655.1 Miltoncostaeaceae bacterium | reverse complement strand
GGCAAGGTGCTCGTGATCTGCCCGAACGCCCGCCACAAGCAGGTGCAGGGCTGATGGCGCGCATCGCCGGCGTCAACATCCCGCGCGAGAAGCGCGTGGAGATCGGCCTCACCTACATCTACGGGATCGGCCGCTCGACGGCGAACACCGTCCTCGAGGCGACGGGCATCCCGCGCGACACGTACGTGCGCGACCTCACGGAGGAGGAGGTCGGGCGCCTTCGCGACGTCATCGAGAAGACGCTGACCGTCGAGGGCGACCTGCGTCGCGAGCGCTCGAACGACATCAAGCGCCTGATGGAGATCGGCTGCTACCGCGGCCTCCGCCACCGGCGCGGCCTCCCCGTGCGCGGCCAGCGCACGAAGACGAACGCCCGCACCCGCAAGGGCCCCAAGCGCACCGTCGGCAAGGCGCGCAAGGCCTAGGGCGAGGACGCAAGCCCACACCGAGGACCGAGGAGCCCGTTGGCACGACAGAAGGTGACCCGTGGCCGCACCCGGCGGCGCGCACGCAAGAACGTCCCGGTGGGGAACGCCCACATCAAGACGTCCTTCAACAACACGATCGTGACCCTGACCGACAAGCAGGGCAACGTGATCGCCTGGGAGACGGCCGGCTCCGCCGGGTTCAAGGGGTCGCGCAAGAGCACGCCCTTCGCCGCCCAGGTGACGGCCGACTCCGCCGCCCGCAAGGGCATGGAGCACGGCCTCCAGAAGGTTGACGTCTACGTGAAGGGCCCCGGCTCGGGCCGCGAGACCGCGATCCGCTCGCTGCAGGCGGCCGGCATCGAGGTCAGCTCGGTCACCGACGTCACCCCCGTCCCCCACAACGGCTGCCGCCCGCGCAAGCGGCGGCGGGTCTAGCCGTGGCGCGCTACACCGGACCGATGGTCAAGCTGTCGCGCCGCGAGGGCGTGGCGCTGACCGACAAGTGCCAGAAGTACCTGGACCGGCGCCCCTACCCGCCGGGCGAGCACGGCCGTGGGCGCATCCGCCAGAGCGAGTACCTGCTGCAGCTGCGCGAGAAGCAGAAGACGCGGCGCTTCTACGGGATCCTCGAGAAGCAGTTCCGCGGCTACTACAAGAAGGCCAGCCGCCAGCCGGGCATCACGGGCGAGAACCTGCTGCGCATGCTCGAGCAGCGGCTCGACAACGTGGTCTACCGCCTCGGCTTCGCCGCCACCCGCCGCCAGGCCCGCCAGCTCGTGGGGCACGGCCACTTCCGGGTGAACGGCAAGAAGGTCGACATCCCCAGCTACCAGGTCCGGCCGGACGACGTCATCACCGTGAAGCCGGGCTCGAGCGCCGAGCCGATCATCCGCTCCGCGACCGAGCTCGTCGCGTCGGTGGCCCCGTGGCTGCAGGCCGACTACGACGCGCTCAACGGCAAGGTCCTGAAGGTCCCGGAGCGCACCGAGATCGACACGCCCGTGAGCGAGCAGCTCATCGTGGAGTACTACTCGAAGTAACCGTCAGCGGGCCGACCGCGATGGCACCCGTCCGTGACGCGCGGGCGGGGAGCCGATGCCCGGCCCGGACACCGCGTCGTTCCGGCCCAGTGCCGGAGAGAAGGAGAAGCACGTGCTGGACATCCAGTCCCCCCGTATGACCTACGAGCCGGTCAGCGAGACCCTCGGCCGCTTCGAGGTCGAGCCGCTCGACCGTGGCTTCGGCCACACCTTCGGCAACAGCCTCCGCCGGGTGCTCCTGTCCTCGCTCGAGGGCGCCGCCGTCACGTCCGTCCGCATCGAGGGCGTGCAGCACGAGTTCACGACGATCCCCGGCGTCCGCGAGGACGTCACCGACGTGATCCTCAACCTGCGCGAGCTCGTCGCCCGCCTGCACGGCGAGATCGACGAGATCGAGGTCGAGCTGTCCCGGGTCGGCCCCGGGCAGGTCACGGCCTCCGACATCTCGGCGCCGGCCGACCTCGAGATCCTCAACCCCGAGCTCGAGATCGCGAACCTCGAGGCCGGCGCGCGCCTCGACATGATCCTGACCATCTCGCGCGGGCGCGGGTACGTCCCCGCCGAGCTCAACAAGGGCCCGGGCACCACGATCGGCGTGATCCCGGTCGACTCGAACTTCTCGCCCGTGCTGCGGGTGCGCTACGAGGTCTCGCCCGCCCGCGTCGGTCAGCGCACCGACTACGACAAGCTCTCGCTGGAGATCCAGACCGACGGCAGCGTCGACCCGCGCGGCGCGCTCTCGGAGGCCGCCGGCACCCTGATCGGCCGCCTGGCGATCTTCGCCGACCCCGAGGCCACCAAGCTGCTCGGGGAGCCGGTCGCCGAGGAGCCCCCCGCCGGCGGCGGCATGCACGACATCATGATCGAGGAGCTCGAGCTGGGCGTCCGCTCCTACAACTGCCTCAAGCGGGTGGGCGTGGAGACGATCGGCGACCTGATCTCGAAGACGGAGGCCGAGCTGTCGGCGATCCCCAACTTCGGGAAGAAGAGCATCGAGGAGGTCAAGGAGAACCTCGCCGCGCACGGCCTCGGGCTGCGCAGCGACGACGAATAGGACGACCGCCGTGCGCCATCGCAACCAGGGACCCAAGCTCAACCGCAGCCCCGCCCACCGGAAGGCCCTCGGGGCCAACCTGGCGACGGCGCTGCTGACGCACGGCCGCATCCAGACCACCGCGCCGAAGGCCAGGCTGGCCCGGGGGATCGCCGAGAGGGCGATCACGCTCGCCAAGGAGGACACCCTCCACGCGCGCCGGCAGGCGATCGCCCTGCTGCGCAACAAGGAGGTCACCTACCGGCTCTTCGACACGATCGGGCCGGCCTTCAGCGACGTCCAGGGCGGCTACACCCGCACCCTGAAGCTGGGCCCCCGCCAGGGCGACGCCGCCGACATGGTGCTCCTCGAGCTGACCCGCGACATCGGGGCGGCGACGGGGCCCTGATGCCGGGCCGGGTCCTCCGGCTCGACCTGGAGTACGACGGGGCGGGGTTCTCCGGCTGGGCCGCCCAGCCGGGGCTCCGCACCGTCGAGGGCGAGCTGCGCCGCGCCCTGGGGACGCTGCTGCGCGGCCCCTTCGAGCTGGCCGTCGCCGGGCGCACCGACGCCGGCGTCCACGCCTCGGGCCAGGTGGCAAGCGTGGCCACCGCCAGTGACCTGGAGCCGCGGCGCGTGCTGGCGGCCCTGGCCGCCCTTCTGCCCGACGACCTCAGCGTCCGCGCGGTGTCCGAGGCGCCGCCGGGGTTCGACGCGCGCCGCGACGCCCGCGCGCGTCGGTACGAGTACCGCGTGCTGCCGGGGCCGCCGTCCGCGCTGCGCCGGGGGCGGGTGCTCGTCCATCCGGGCCGGCTCGACCGCGCCGCCCTCGACGACGGCGCGCGCCGGGTGGTGGGGCGGCACGACTTCCGCGCCTTCACGCCCACCCGCACCGAGCACGTCTTCTTCGATCGAACCGTCACGGCCTGCGCCTGGGGGGCGCGCTGTGACGAGCTGGTGCTGACGGTCGAGGCCGACGCCTTCCTGCGCCACATGGTGCGGGTGCTGGTGGGCACCCTGTTGCTGGTCGGGCGGGGCGCGTGGCCGGCGGCGCGGCTCGACGCCCTGCTGCGCGGGGCCCCGCGCGGCGCCGCCGGACCGACCGCCCCGGCCCACGGGCTCACGCTCGTCGGCGTCGCCTACGATCCCCCGGAGCCCCCCGCCACGTGAGAGGACCGCGTTGACCCACATCCTGGTCACGAACGACGACGGCGTGCGCTCGCCGGGGTTGCTCGCCCTGCGCCAGGCGCTGGCCCCGCTGGGGCGGGTGAGCGTCATCGCGCCCGAGACCAACCGCAGCGCGATCGGCCGCGGCATCACGATCCACAACCCGCTGCACGTCGAGGAGGTGCGGCTGGGCGACGGCTCGGAGGCGCTCGCGACCGACGGCACCCCGGTCGACTGCGTCCGCCTCGCCGCCCTCGGCCTGCTCGGCGAGCCCCCCGACCTGATCGTGAGCGGGATCAACCTGGGCCTGAACCTGGGCGACGACGTCACCTATTCCGGCACCGTCGCGGCGGCGCTCGAGGGCGCGCTGCTGGGCCTGCCCGCCATCGCCGTCTCGGCACGGGCGACCGACCCCCAGGCCGGCCAGTGGAACGGCGACGCCTACGACTTCCGCGCCGCCGCCGTCTTCGCGGCCCGGCTGGCCGCGGTGGTCCTGCGCGACGACTTCCCGCCCCGGGTGATCGTGAACGTCAACGTGCCGGGGCTGCCGCCCGAGCAGATCGCGGGCGCCCGCGTGTGCCGGCTGGGGCGGCGCGAGTACCACGACGAGCTCGTGCTCGAGTCGACCGACGGTGCGCGCCGGCGCTACACCATCTACGGCGGCACGGCCGGGTACCGGCGCGAGGAGGGCACCGACTTCGCCGCCATCGACGCCGGCGAGATCGCCGTCACGCCGATGCACTTCGACCTCACCGACATCGCCGGCATGGACCACCTGGAGCGGCGCTCGCTGGCCGACCTCCTCGAGGCCGACCCGGCGGTGCGGCCCGCGTGACCGCGGCCGGCTTCGACCCCATCCTGCTCGACCTGGACGGGACGGTGATCGACTCGGTGGCCCTCATCCGGGAGTCGCACCGCCACGCCGTGCGGACCGTCCTGGGCGAGGACTGGGACGACGAGCGCCTGGTCGCGAACGTCGGCCGGCCGCTGCTGGAGCAGATGGCCGCCTTCTCGCCCGAGCGCTCCGAGGAGCTGTACGAGGTCTACCGCGTCTGGAACCACGCCAACACCGCCGCGCTGCTGCTCGCCTACCCGGACATCGCCGACGCCCTCGTCCGGCTGCGCGGCGCCGGGCGCCGCCTGGGGGTGGTGACCTCCAAGAGCCGCGACGCGGTCGACCTTGCCTGGGCGGTGCTGCCCGACCTGCCCCCGCTCTTCGACGTCGTCATGGCCGCCGAGGACTCGGAGCGCCACAAGCCCGCGCCGGATCCCGTGCTGGGGGCGCTGGAGCGCCTCGGCGCGCCGCCCGAGCGCGCCTGCTACGTGGGCGACTCGCCCTTCGACATCGAGTCGGGCCGCTCCGCCGGGGTGGTCACGATCGGCGTGACCTGGGGCTTCTTCGCCCGCGCCGCCCTCGAGGGGGCCGGCGCCGACATGATCGTCGAGACCCCGGCCGGGCTGGAGCGGGCCTGCCTGGAGGGGGCTCCGTGAGCGAGGCCGCCGGGCGCGCCGCCGAGCTGCGCGGGCTGATCGACGAGGCCAACCACGCCTACTACGTACTCGACCAGCCGACGGTCGACGACGCCGTCTACGACGGCTGGATGCGCGAGCTGGAGGCGCTCGAGGAGGCCGACCCGGCCCTGCGCACGCCCGAGTCGCCCACCCAGCGGGTCGGCGCGCCCGGCTCGGGCCGCTTCCCTGAGGTGCGCCACCGGGGGGCGATGCTGTCGCTGGCCAACGCCCGCGGGCCCGAGGAGCTGGCCGCCTGGTACCGGCGGGCCCGGACGGTCATGGAGCAGGAGGGCCTCGGCTCGCGCGAGATCGACTTCGTGGTCGAGCCCAAGATCGACGGCCTCGCGATCTCGCTGACCTACGAGGGCGGTCGCTTCGTGCAGGGCGCCACCCGCGGCGACGGCGTCGTGGGGGAGGACGTCACGGCCAACCTGCGCACGATCCGGGCGATCCCCCAGCGCCTGCGGACCGCCGCCGGGGCGGAGCCGCCGGCTGTCGTCGAGGTGCGCGGCGAGGTCTACCTGCCCCTGCGGGCCTTCGCCGAGCTCAACGAGGCCCGCGCCGCCGCCGGCCTGCCGACCTTCGCCAACCCGCGCAACTCGGCCGCCGGCAGCCTGCGCCAGATCGATCCGGGGGCGACGGCTGAGCGGCCGCTGTCGATCTGGACCTACGGCGTGGGCTACAGCGAGGGGCTGGAGCTGCCCACCCAGACCGCCGCCCTGGAGTGGCTGCGCGAGGCGGGCTTCCGCGTGAACCCGGACATCCGCGTCGTGGGCGACCTCGACGCGGTGCAGGCGGAGTGCGAGGCCTGGGAGGCGCGCCGCGGCGCGGTCGACTTCGACATCGACGGCGCCGTCGTGAAGATCGACCAGGTCGACGTGCAGGAGCGCCTCGGCGCCGTCGGCCGCGCGCCCCGCTGGGCCATCGCGTACAAGTTCGCGCCCACCACGGCGACGACGACCCTGAACGACATCCAGGTCAACGTCGGCCGCACCGGCGCGCTGGTGCCCTTCGCCGTGCTGGAGCCGGTGGTCATCGGTGGCGCGACGGTGAAGCTGGCCACCCTGCACAACCAGGAGGACATCGCCCGCAAGGACCTGCGCATCGGCGACCGGGTGGTGGTGCAGCGGGCCGGCGACGTGATCCCCCAGGTGGTGAGCCCGCTCACCCAGGAGCGCGACGGCAGCGAGCGCGCCTTCGCCATGCCCGAGCGCTGCCCGGCCTGCGACACCGAGCTGGTGCAGCCGCCCGGCGAGGTGCAGATCCGCTGCCCCAACCGCTCCTGCCCCGCCCAGATCGTGCAGGGCCTCATCCACTTCGCCTCGCGCGGCGCGATGGACATCGAGGGCCTGGGCGAGAAGACGGTGGACCGCTTCTACCGCGAGGGCCTGCTCGGCGACTTCGCCGACGTCTACGACCTGAGGGAGCACCGCGAGCGCCTGATCGCCCTCGAGGGCTTCAAGGACGTCTCGGTGGACAACCTGCTCGCCGGGATCGAGCACTCGAAGGAGCGGCCCTGGCCGCGGGTGCTGTTCGCGCTGGGCATCCGCCACGTGGGCGGGGTGACGGCCGAGGCCATCGCGGCCGTCTGCCCCTCGCTCGACGCCCTGCTGGACGCCGACGCCCAGCTGCTCGCCGAGGCCGATGGGGTCGGGCCGGTCGTGGCCGAGTCGGTGCGCGAGTTCCTGGCCATCGACACCAACCGGGCCCTCCTCGAGCGCCTGCGGGCCGCCGGCCTGACGGTCGAGTCGGACGAGCCGCCGCCCGCGCGCGACGGCCCCCTGACCGGGCTCAGCATCGTCATCACCGGCGGCCTCGAGGCCTACACGCGCGACGAGGCCAAGCGCGCCGTGGCCACGGCCGGCGGCAAGGCCACCGGCTCGGTCAGCCGCTCGACCGCCTTCGTCGTGGCCGGCGCCGACCCCGGCTCGAAGGTCCAGAAGGCCGAGGCGGCCGGCGTGCCGGTCATCGACGAGGCGCGCTTCACGGCGATCCTCGAGGGCGCCGAGCCGCCGCCGGAGCGCGACGGCGCCTGATCAGCGCGCCGCGCCGTCCTCGGCGCCCGCGGCGAGCAGGTTGACGACCGTGTTCTGGGTGGCCTGGGCCCCGCCGATGTCGGCCGTGTTCATCAGCATCGCGAACCCGTAGCGCTGCCCGCGCACGCTGATGACGCGCCCCGCCAGGGCGGTGGCGCCCTCCAGGTAGCCGGTCTTGGCGCGCACCCGCTTGGTCGCCGGCCCGCTGGTGAAGCGGTGGATCAGGGTGCCCTCGCCGCCCTGGGCCAGCGAGCCCATCAGGGCCGCGCCCCAGCCCGGGTCGGCGTCCGCGGCGGCCACCAGGCGGACCATGGTCGCGGCGCTCACCCGGTTGTCGCGCGAGAGCCCCGAACCGTCCACCAGGCGGTCGCCCGGCCCGACGATCCCGTGCTCGGCGAGCAGGCTGCGCGTGCGGGCGACGCCGGCGCGGGTGGAGCCGCGGTCCGAGCCGTAGGCGCCCACGTCCTTCGCCAGGGTCTCGGCGATGAAGTTGTCGCTGGCCAGGTTCATCGCCCGCAGGATCACCGGCAGCGGCGGGGACTGCGCCGTGGCCAGCACCGGGCCGTGCCCGGGCGCCGCGCCCACCTTGAGGGCGCCGACGTGGGAGACGCCGACCCCGCGCAGGGTCGCCTTGAGCCGCTGGGCGGCCGCCAGCGGCGGGCTCGAGACGTAGGCGGCGCGGCCGTTGCCGGCGTAGTTCTGGTTCGTCGGCAGGCCGGAGAGGGGCGAGGCGTAGAGGCGGTAGTACGACGGCCACCCCGGGCCCATGCGGCGCGAGTCGAAGATCCGCTCGTCAGCGACGATCGGCCCCCGCACCAGGCGGATGCCGCGGGCGGCGAGCGGCCTGGCGAGGCCCGACATCCGGGTCGCCCGGCCCGACAGGTAGCCGGCGGCGTAGGTGCGAGTGGCGAGCACGGGGTCACCCGCGCCCTTGAGGTAGATCGACCCGAGCAGCGCCTTGCCCTTGCGGACCGTCTCCGGGCCCGCGATCACCTTGGTCTGGAAGCGGAAGGTCGGGCCGAACTGGAGCAGCGCGCCGGCGCCGGTGATGAGCTTCATCGTCGAGGCCGGGATGCGCCCCGTCTCGGCGCGGAAGCTCGCCACCGGGGTGCCCGACCCGGACCCGTCGAGGCGCCAGACCAGCGCCGAGGTCCCGGGGTTGGCGCGGCCGAACGACGAGAGCGCCGACTGCACCTGCCCGGCGCCCAGCGCGGCGCCGGCCGGGCACGCCAGCGCCGCGAGGGCCGTGGCGGCGAGCAGCAGCCGCCGCCGGAGGATCCTGCCTACGTGCCCGCGGGCTCCATGAGGAGCTCCTCGGCCTCCGCCGGCAACCGGTGACCAGCGGCGGTCACCGATCTGACGAACAGCGTCTTGTCGATCCGGCCGTTGTAGATCGGCACAGAGGTCTCGACGCAGAGGCGGACGACCTGCTTGCGGGCAAGGCCGAGCGCCTCGGACAGTTCGTCCGGCGTGAGGTGATTGGCCATCAGGAGATCCTCCTCGATGATCTGTCGACCCGCTCACGCGCCAGCCGAGGAGATCGTGGCTGGGGACGGGTCACGGCGAACCGCTGCGCTCTCAGGCCGTGAGGCCGATGGCTCGCTGGTCCATGTAACGGGTGTTATCGACCTGTGGACGCCCAATGTCAACCACCGTAGCCGCTCGGTGCGGACATCATCGATCCGGCCGGTCGGGCGCCCCGCGGGGCGCCCCGCGGTCAGCGGGTCGAGGTGGTCGAGAGGGTGGTGGCGCGGGCCGGCGCGGGGGGCGTGCGGACCCGCTGGTAGGCCCGCATGAGCGCCCAGACCCCGACGAAGCCCATGCCGATCACGATCCCGCCCGCGACGGCGTCGAGCACGTAGTGGTTCCCCGTCCCCGTGATCGTGATGAAGACGGCGACCGGGTACGCGATCGCGATCAGCCGCAGCGGCCAGGAGCGCAGCAGGACGAACCCGACCGCGCCGATCATCAGGGCGTAGCCGAAGTGCATCGACGGGACGGCGGCGTGAGGGTTGAACCAGCCGGAGAGGACGCCGCCGTGGAGGTCGATGTCGCTGATCTTGTTCAGGGTGTCCACGAAGCCGTCGCCGACCAGCCGCGGCGGCGCGACCGGGTACACCATGAACACGATCAGGGCGATGCCGTTGGCCGCCAGGAAGGCGTTGCGCACGTACGGGTAGACGCTGTGCCGCCGGCGGTAGAGCCAGATGAAGAACAGCGGCGTGATCGTCCAGTGGCCGTACATGTAGAAGTAGTTGAGCGCCTCGGCCAGGTGGATGTGGTTCAGCACCCACTCCTGGATGCTGGTCTCCACGAACAGCCCGGAGCTCTTCTCCCAGTTGATGATCCCGGTGGCGTTCTCGAACGCCGTGGACGGGCTGCCCGCCACCAGCGCCCGGGAGGCCTGGTAGACGATCAGCGCGAAGGCGAAGAGCGCGACCTCGAAGGTCCACGGGTGCTTCGCGAAGGGCTTCTGGATGGTCTCGCCCGCGCTCGTCCAGCGCGTCGCCACGGCCTCGAAGGCCCGTGCGCCGTACCCCCTCGGGTTCGTCGTGGGTGCGGGTATCGTCGCCATCCTCATCCTCGTGCGAGGGAACCTCGAACAGGACCGTATCGCTTGTGGCACGGCCGTAACAATCCGCACGCACCTGCCTTACCAGGAATTACCCGCGCGGGGACGCCACGACGACGTCCCTGCGCGGTGCGATCGGGGTGCCCGGATTTGAACCGGGGACCTCTCCGACCCGAACGGAGCGCGCTACCAAGCTGCGCCACACCCCGCCGCCGAGCGGCCCGTGAATGCTACCCCATCCCCGCAGGCGCGTTCCGCGCCCGGGGGCGGCGGTCAGACGGTGATCACGCCCTCGACCTCGGGGATCGCCCGCCGCAGCTCGGCCTCGATGCCGAGCGTGAGGGTCGCGGTGGACATCGGGCAGCCCCCGCAGGAGCCCTGCATGTTCAGGTAGACGAACCCCTCCTCGTCGATTTCGACGAGCTCGACGTCCCCGCCGTCCGCGTGCAGCGCGGGACGGATCTTGTCGAGGACGTCCTCGATCTGGGAGAGAATCTCGGCCGACATGCCGCCTCCTGACGGTCCGGTGCCCCCGGACTCTAGCGCTCTGAGGGTCGCCGCCGTCCAGATGGGCAGCTCGGCCGACCGCGACCGGAACATCGAGGCCGCCGCGCGCCTGGTGCGGCGGGCGGCGGAGGCCGGCGCGCGGCTGGTCGTGCTGCCCGAGAAATGGCCCTACATCCACGGCCCGCGGCTGTTGGACGGCGCCGAGCCCCTCGACGGCGGGCCGTCGCTGACGGCGGTCCAAGGCTGGGCGCGCGACCTTGGACTCGCGATCCTCGCCGGCAGCATCGTGGAGGCCGTCGAGGGCGACCGCCGCGCCCGAAACACCAGCGCGCTGGTGCTGCCCGACGGCTCGGTGGCCGCGGTCTACCGGAAGCTGCACATGTTCGACGTCGACGTGGGCGGCGTGTCGTACCGCGAGTCCGCCGCCACGGCGCCGGGCGACGCGATCGTGGTCGCGGAGGCGCTGGGGCACCGGATCGGCATGTCGGTCTGCTACGACCTCCGCTTCCCCGAGCTCTACCGGCGCCTGGCCGACGGCGGCGCCGAGGTCATCGTCGTGCCCGCCGCCTTCACGGCCGTCACCGGCCGCGACCACTGGGAGCCGCTCCTGCGGGCGCGCGCGATCGAGAACCAGGCCTTCGTGATCGCGGCGGGGCAGCACGGCCGCCACGACGACGGCACCGAGTCCTACGGGCGCAGCATGGTCATCGACCCCTGGGGGATTGTGCTCGCCCAGGCGCCCGACGGCGAAGGGCTCGCGGTGGCCGACCTGGACTTCGCGACCCTCGAGGCGGTCCGCGCCCGCCTGCCGGCCCTGCGCCACCGCCGCCCCGAGGTCTACGGGGGCGAGACCCGCAGCTAGACCGGTTGGCCCCGATCTGGGACGTCGAACGGCAGCGCCGGATCGGCGTGGGCGACGAGACCACCGACCAGGGTGAGCCGGGGCACGAGGCCCGCGTCCAGCACGACGAGGTCGGCGGGGGCGCCGGGGCTCATGCCCGGCAGGCCCAGCAGGCGCCGCGGCGCCGAGCAGGCCGCCGCCAGCGCGGCGGCGGGGGCGAGGCCGGCGCCGGCCAGGGTCCGCGGGCCCTCGTCGAGGCCCAGGGCGCTGCCCGCCAGGCGCCCGCGCCAGGCCACCCGGCGCCCGTCCGAGACGACCGTCCGCCGGCCCAGCCGGTAGCGGCCGGGCGGCGCGCCGGCGGCGGCGACCGCGTCGCTCACCAGCGCGAGCCGCGGGCCCGCCGCGCGCGCCACGGCCACCGCGACCTCGGGCGTCACGTGGACGCCATCGCCGATCAGCGACACCGTCGGGCGGGGGTCGGCGAGGAAGGCGGCGAGCGCCGACGGGCGGCGGTGCTCGAGCCCGCGCATGGCGTTGAGGGCGTGGGTCAGCAGGCGCGCGCCGGCGGCGATCGCGGCCCGTCCGGTCGCCGCGTCGGCCTCGGTATGGCCGACGGCGGCGACCGCGCCGGCCCGGGCGACGCGGCGGAGGGCCGCGAGCCCCCCCGGCAGCTCCGGCGCGAGGGTCACGATCGCCGGCGCGAAGGCGGCCAGCAGCCGGTCGACGGCCGCGGGCGCGGGATCGCGCAGGGCGGCGGGCGGGTGCACGCCCGGCCGCCCGGGCGAGAGGAAGGGGCCCTCCAGGTGCGTGCCCAGCGCCCGCGCGGCGCCCGGCGCGGGTGGCAGCGGGCCGGCGAGGGCGGCCGCCGCGCGCCGGTAGGCGGCGTCGGGGCGGCTGACGAGGGTGGGGCAGAACGCCGTCACGCCGATCGCCGGCAGGGCGGCGGCGATGGCCGCGAGGGCCTCGGCGCCGCCGTCGGCCTCGGCGCCGGCGTAGCCGTTCAGCTGGAGGTCGACGAGGCCCGGCGCCACGATCCAGCCCTCGGGCAGCGCGCGGCGCGCCCGTCGCGGCGCCGACGTGGCGACCGCGCCGCCGGCCACGGCGACCTCGCCGCGGACCAGGCGGCGGCCGGCGAGGATCCGCCCGGCCAGCGCCAGGGTCACGACGCGGCGAGCTCGGCGGCGAGCGGGCCCGGGTCGAGGCCGGGGGCGCCGAGCTCGCGGGCGAGCCCCTCCGCGTCGAGCGCGCCGCCCTCCAGCCACAGCTCACGCAGGAACCGCCCGGCCGCCGGATCGGCGAACCAGCGGAGCCCGTGGGCCTCGCGCAGGTGCGCGCGCAGGGCGGCCGCCAGCGCCAGGGCGCGCATCTCGTCGGCGGGGCCCAGGCCGGCGAGCCCGTCGGCCAGGCTCAGGGCGGCGGGCCAGTCCACGCCGGCCGCCCGCGACATGAGCCCCTCCTCGCCGCGCCCGGCGGCCGCCGCGGCCCGTGCGGCGGCGGCGCGGGCGGCCAGCAGGCGGGCGGCGCCGGCCGCCCGCGCGGCGGCGTCGGCGTCGCGCACCCCCGCGGCGCGCGCCAGCCACGCCGGGTCGGCCGCGAGCCCCTCGAGCAGCAGCCCGGAGGCGCGCGTCAGGGCGGGGTCGGCCAGCCGCCGCTGCTCCAGCGGCAGCCGCGGCGAGGCGCCCGCGGCGGCCAGGGCGGCGCCCAGCGCGGCGAGCGTCTCGAGCCAGCGGGCGAGGCCCTCGCGCCCGGCTGGCGCCGTCGGCGGCCCACCCGGCAGGTCGAGCTCCAGCAGCTCCATGGTCCGGGCCGCGACGTCCGCCGCCCGCCCGGTGGAGACCTCGTCCGCGAGCTGGGGCGCGCGCACGAGCCGGGGCAGGTCGGCGGCCTCGAGCTCCGCGTCGCCCAGCGCGTCCGCGCCGGCGCGCCCCAGCGCCCCGCCCGCCGCGTCGTCGGTGGCGTCGAGCAGCGCCGCCCCGGCGTCGCCGACCGGGCCGAGGTCGATGCCGGCGGCGTCGGCCAGGAGGGTCTCGGGCGCGGGCGCGCCGGCCGCGCGGGCGGCCTCCTCGCGCCGCTCGCGCGCCTCCCCCAGCAGCGGGGCCAGCCGGTTCTCGATCGCCCGCAGGCGCCCCGCCTGCAGGGCCCGCCGGCGCGGGCGGTCGGGCTCGGCGGCCAGGGCGGCGTCGACCTCGCCCAGCGCGAGGAGGCCGCCGGGGCCCTCGACCACCGGCTCGGCGAGCCGCGCGCGGATCTCCGCCATCTCGGCCGCGCTCGCCCGCCGCAGCAGGCCCTCGGCGGCGAAGCGCGCCAGCGCCCGCGCGCCCTGGGCGCGCAGGCCGGCGACGGCCTCGGGCGCGAACAGGTGGGCCAGGCGCTCCTCCGCGGCCGGCCCGGGCGCGCCCAGGAGCTCCTCGGCGCCGCGCCGGTACTCCTCCACGTCGGGGGCGGTGCCGGCCACGGCGCAATACTAGGAGGGTGGAGCGCCCCCGCCGCGACGACGTCCTGGAGCTCGAGGCCGGCGACCTCGCCTTCGGCGGGGCGGCCGTCGCCCGCCGCGACGGCTTCGTGGTGTTCTGCCGCGACACGGCCCCCGGTGACACCGTCCGCGCGCGGGTGACCAAGGCGCGGCGCCGGTTCGCCGAGGCCGACCTGGTGGAGGTGCTGCGCCCCGGCCCCGACCGGGCCGTCCCGCCCTGCCCTTACGTGCCGCGCTGCGGTGGCTGCCGCCTGCAGCACGTCGCCTACTCCGCCCAGGTCGCGGCCAAGCGGGACCAGGTGGCCGAGCACCTGGCGCGCATCGGCCACCTCGAGGGGATCGACGTGCGGCCGCCCGACGAGGCCGTCGAGCCGTTCGGCTATCGCAACCGGATGGAGTACTCGGCGGCGCCGGGGCCGGACGGCGAGCTGACGCTGGGCTTCCACGCCCGCGGCCGCTGGGACGAGGTCATCGACGTCGAGGCCTGCCTGCTGGCGACGTCGCTCGGCAACGCCGTCCGCGAGACCGCCCGCGCGGCCGCGGCCGCGGCCGGGCTCGCCCCCTACGACCAGCGCGCCCAGGCCGGCGTGCTGCGCCACGTGGTCGTGCGCGAGGGCATCGCGACCGGCCAGGTGCTGGTGGTGCTGGTGACGGCGGCGGGGGCAGAGGGGGGCGTCGACGCGGCGGCCGAGCGCATCGCCGCCGCCCACCCGGAGATCGTCGGCGTGCTGCACGCGGTCAACGCGGGGGTCGCCGAGACCACCGCCGGCCATCCGACCCGGCTGGTGACCGGGCGGGACTGGCTGGAGGAGCGGGTCCAGGGGGCCACCCTGCGCCTGTCGGCCGGCTCGTTCTTCCAGACCAACACCCTGATGGCCGAGCGCCTCTACGAGCGCGTCGCCGAGGCGGCCGGGCTCGACGGCTCCCAGGTGCTCTACGACCTCTTCAGCGGGGCGGGCAGCATCGGCGTGGTGCTCGCCCGCGGTGCGCGCGAGGTGGTGGCCATCGACGTCGTCCCCGAGGCGGTCGAGGACGCCGCGCGCAACGCCGCCGCCAACGGGCTCGCGAACCACACGGCTCTCTGCGGCGACGTCGGCGTGGTGCTGCGCGAGCGCCGGGGCGAGCTGCCGCCGCCCGACGTGGCCGTGGTCGACCCGCCCAGGGCGGGCCTCTCGGGCCGGGCGGTGCGGCGGGTGCTGGAGCTGGCGCCGCCCACGCTGGTCTACGTCTCCTGCCAGCCGGCCACCTTCGCCGACAACGCCGCCCGCTTCGTGGCCGGCGGCTACCGCCTGGAGTGGGTTCGCCCGGTGGACATGTTCCCCCAGACACCCCACATCGAAGCGGTCGCCCGCTTCACCCGCTGAGGGCCGGCGCCACGACCCTTCGCGGGCCTAGTAGGGCGGCTGGGCCTGGTACCAGTCGCCGACGGCCCGGAAGGCCGCCCAGAACGCGCGCTTGGCGCCCTGCTCGTCGAGCGAGCCGTCGATGTCCGGCACGTAGATCGCCTCGATCGTGGGCGTCCATCGCTGCACCGTGCCGGGGTCGGCGCTCAGGGGCTCCGAGAGCGGGAAGGCGAGCCCGTTGAGCGTCTCCACCACCCGCTCGCCCATCGGCACGACCAGCTTGGGCTGCACGATCTGGAGCTCCTGCGTGAGCCAGCCGGGGCAGAGCCGCGCGGCCTCGGCCTCGTCGAGATGGGTGCACTTCACGCAGAGGGTCCCGTAGAGCATCAGCGGCTCGATCCCGAGCCGTTGCACGCTCTTCAGGATCGCCGAGCCCGCCCGGCCGAAGAAGGCGACCCCCTCCTGGCGCTCGGCGAGGCTCGCGGTCCACTTGACCAGCATGATCTCGGCCTGCGGCGAGCCCGAGCTCATGACGGGCAGCTCGACGTCCGGGCGGCAGCGCTCGCAGCCGGTGATCGCGTCGTTCAGGGCCGCGATCTCGGCGATGGCGCGGCGCTGGTACGCGTCCTGGATGTCCTCGGCGCCGACGCCCCCGACGGTTCCGCCGGAGGAGCGGCGGCCGCCCCGCGAGCGCCGGGTTGAGCGGGGAGTGGAGGGGTCAGGGGCCATTGGCGACGGTCGTATTTGGCGACTCGGACGCTACTCCTGCCGGGGCCCGTTTCACGAGTCCGGAACGCGCCGGCCGCGCCTGCGGCGCTGTGCGGGACGGGCCCGGCGACGGCGCGGCGGGCGGGCGAGATGGGCGTCGGCGAGCGCATCCAGGAAGTCCGCCGGGCCGTGGAACGGGCGCAGCTCGGTGACCGCCGCGCCGACGTCCTCGGGCCGGGCGGCCCCGCTGCCGGCGCAGCCCAGCACGCCCATGCGCTGGGCGATGCGCGCGGTCTCGTCCTCGCCGTGGGCCTCCGCCGAGCCGGTGACCAGCTCGTGGCAGTCCACCTCGCCGGCGAGGGCGCGCAGCGCCCGGGGCGAGGGCGGCGGCGCGGGCCCGTCGGGGTGGGGCGCCATCACCACGCCGCCCTGGGCGCGGACGGCCGCCGCGGCCGAGGCGGGGTCGAGCCCGGCCTCGACGTCGGCGGCCAGGAAGAGCCCGATCAGCACGCCGTCGGTGGTGGCGATCTCCTGGCCCACGACGACGGCGAGGTCGCCGGGCGCGGCGTCGGCGACCGCCCGGGCCGGGGCGGTCCCCTCGGGCGAGGCGATCGCGACGGCGCCGAGGGCGCGCGCGCGGCAGGCGGCGACGATCCGCTCGGGCGGCGTGCCCGGCGCGGGGCGCACCCGCAGGTCGGCGGACACGCGCTCCTCGGCGCCCGCCGCGCCGCGCCTGCCCGACGTCAGCGCCCCGAGGTAGGCGTCCTCGAGGTCGGCCGCCACGTCGTCCCAGCTGCGGCCGCCCCGCGCGGAGGCGGCGATCCCCAGCCCGGCCCGCCGGTCGGGGTCGCGGGCGAGCTCCGCCACGGCGTCCGACAGCCCTTCGCGCGAGAAGGGCGGCACCACCACCGCCTCGATGCCGTGGCGCGCGAGCGCGTCGGTCGCGGGCGAGCGCGGCGCCACCACCGCGCACCCGGCCGCCATCGCCTCCCGCATGGCCGGCCCGGCGGCGTCCTCGGTGGTGGCCATCACGGCGATCGTCCCGGGAGCCAGGGCGGCGGCGCGCGACGCGGGCCCGTCGTCGGGCACCACCTCAACCCGGTCGCGCAGCGCCTTGGGCACGGTGGCGCGCGTGCGCCAGGGGGCGTCCGGCGGGCCCACGAGCGTGACCGGGCCCACCGTCGCCAGGTCCAGCGACCGCAGGGCGCCGAGCGCGAAGCGCAACCCGGCCCGGTCGCGGCCCCGCGCGACCAGGGTCAGCGGCGGCAGCCGGTCCGCGCGGCGGGAGGGCGCCGGGATCAGCCCCGGGTCCACCCCGGGCGGGATCACCTGGTAGTCCCCCGGGAGGATCTCCGCGAGCGCCTCGGGGCCGGAGGCGGTGGTCGCGATCCGCAGGTCGGCCCGCGACAGGGCCCGGTCCACCAAGGGTCGCAGCAGGGCCACGCCGGCGAGCGGCTCGGCGCGGTGGAACGTCACGGCGGCGACGCCGCGCACGTGGCGCAGCGCCGCCAGCGCGGGGCTCGGCGCGAGCGGCTCGTGGAGGTCGACGACGTCGAAGGCGGGCCGCGAGAGCGCCGCCTCCAGTGCCGCCACCAGGTCGAAGGGGCCGCCGACGCGCTTGCCGGGGCCGGCCGGGAGGGCCCGCCCGATGGCGACCTCGAGCACCTCGCCCAGAGGGGCGACGATCCCGGAGGGGTCGCCCGCCTCGGCGGTCCGCAGGCGGGCGCGTCCCGCGGCGATGCGATCCCGGGTCGTGGCGGGCGCCAGCACGCTCACCGCGTGGCCTCGGGCCGCCAGCGCGCGGGCCACCTCGGCCACGTGGCGCGCGACGTCGTCCCGCGGCGGCGACGGCAGCGGCGACACGAGGGCGATTCGCAGCGGCGCGCTCACCGCGAGGCGTTCCGGACCAGCAGGATGCGGTGGCCCGCCGTCATCAGGCTCAGGCCCGCGAGGATCGCCATCCCGACCGGCAGAACGTCGCCGACGCTGCCGAGGAAGAGGGCGGCGCCGACGATCACGAGCCGCTCCGGCCGGCCCATCAGACCGCCGCTCGACCCCGGGATGCCGAGCCCCTCAGCACGCGCGCGGGCGTAGGAGACCATGAAGGAGGCCGTCAGGGCCACGAAGCAGGCCGCCAGGCCCCAGATGTTGTTGTCCTGGGCGAACGTGATGCCGATCGCGCCGATGATCACGCCCTCGGCCAGGCGGTCGAGCGTGGAGTCGAGGAAGGCGCCGAAGGCCGTCACCCGGCCCTGGTAGCGCGCCAGGAGGCCGTCGAGTGAGTCGACCAGCCCCGCGGCGATGAAGACCAGCGACGCCAGCACCCAGTAGCGCGCCAGCGCCAGCCCGGCCGACGCGCAGATGCCCAGGAAGCCGATGATCGTGACGGCGTTGGGCGTGATCCCGCTCTTGTCGACGAGCCGCAGCACGGCCCGGGAGAGGGCGGGGCGCCGCCGGGGGGACGCGGCGTCAAGGTCCTGAAACTCCGTCGCGATGTCCGGTCGCCCCTCGGGTGTTGGGGTCACGTCGCGGGGGCCGCCGCCCCGGCCGCACTAGGATAGCGGCGCATGCGCCTCTGCACGTACGGTGGCCGTGAGGGCTCGCGCCTGGGAGCGGGCGGGGACGGGACCGTCGTCCCGCTGGCCGGCGCCGACGTCGCCGCCGCCCTGGACGGCGCCCCCGCGCCCGACGGCGACCCCGTCCCCCTCGAGGGGCTCGAGCTGCTGGCGCCCCTGGTCCCGGGGAAGCTGATCGGCGTGGGCCTGAACTACCGTGACCACGCGGCGGAGACCGGCGCCGGGCTGCCGGCCCGGCCGCTGGTGTTCGCCAAGCTCATCTCCTCGGTGACCGGCCCCACGGCCGACATCGTGCGCCCCGCCTACACCGAGCAGCTCGATTACGAGGGCGAGCTCGCCGTGGTCATCGGCCGGCGCGCGCGCGACGTGCCCGAGGAGCGCGCGCTGGCGCACGTCTTCGGCTACGCGGTCATGAACGACGTCACCGCCCGCGACCGCCAGCGCGACGAGCCCCAGTGGCTGCGCGCCAAGGGCGGCGACACCTTCGCGCCCTTCGGCCCGTGGGTCACGACCGCCGACGAGGTCCCCGACCCCCAGGCGCTCGCCATCCGCACGACCGTCAACGGCGAGCTGCGCCAGGACGGCGCCACGGCCGACATGGTCTTCTCCGTCGCCGCGCTGGTGGCCTGGTGCTCGTCCAGCTTCACCCTGGAGCCGGGCGACGTCATCACCACCGGCACGCCGGCGGGCGTCGGGGTCGCGCGGAGGGTCTTCCTCGAGCCCGGCGACCGCGTCCGGATCGAGATCCCGGGCCTCGGCGCGCTCGAGAACGCGGTGCGGTGACCCCAGAGGAGGCCCTGCTGCGCGTGCTGGCCCTGACCGGGATCGGCTTCCCCCGCGGGGTGCTCGGCCCCGAGACCTGGGCGCTGGCGCGCGCCCTGTCCGACGAGGACACCCCGGGCGCCGACCCGGCCGAGCTGGCCGAGGCGGCGGCCGCGGCCCACTGGCGCGAGCTGCGCGGGCCGATGGAAGCCGCCCTGCTTCGCGGCCGGGCGGCGGCGGGCGCCGAGGACCGGGAGGCCTTCGACATCGTCCTGCCCTGGGCCGCCCAGGAGACCGCCGACACCCCGCTCGCCAGGGCGCTGGCGGTGCGCGCCGCCACCGAGCTGGCCGCGGCCGGCGCCCGCTCGCGCGAGCGCCTGCGCGCGGAGGAAGCGGTCATCGCCGAAGGCGGTCCTCCGGCGGCCGTCGCGGCCGCCACCGCGGCCGGCTCGATCGCCGCCGACTTGCTCGACCTGGACCCGGAGGACTTCGCCCCCGAGATCGCCGCCTACGTCGAGGGCGGGCGCCGCCCCGAGGACATCTCGGAGCTGGCGCGCGCCACCGGCGACCCCGAGATACGCGCCTGGGCGCGGAGCGCCGTCGCCGCCACCGACGACCCCGAGGCGCCCGCGGCCGCCGCCGGCGTGCGCCACCTCGCCGGCGGGCCGCCGCCGGCGGACCCGGCCGAGGACCTGGTCTGGGTGCCGACGATCCTCGCCCTGGTCGAGGAGGCGGTCGAGCGCGCGCTGGTCGACGAGGCCGAGGAGGCGTAGAAGCGGTTCCTGGGTTCGTCGGGGGCCGCTGCCGGCTCGTGCGCTCCCACGATCTCGCATTCGCAGCATCCGTCCATGTCCGAACCGGCCACGATCAATGGGTTGCGGCGACGAGACTGCGTCGAGCCGCGTTGGCGAGGCCGTAAGCATCAGTCGTCGAGGACGGTCAGGTCGAGGTTGCGCAGGCGCGCGGGATCGGCGAGCAGATCGATCTCAACGATCCGGCCGTGCGCAATCGTGAAGCCAGCCACCGCGAGTGGCCGCCCGCGCGGAGCCACGACCACCCCCGCGGCCCCATTCACGAGCGCCGGCCGTGCGGACGCGACAAGCGGCGCAAAGGTGCGAGCCTGCTCCACGACGGCTTGCGCTCCGCGCACCTCCCGCGAGGCGCCCCGAGGGACCGCACCGCGGTCGACTCGGAGCACGACGTCGGGGTCGAGCACCGCGACCAGCGCATCGAGGTCGCCACCGCGGGCGGCGGCGAGGAAGGCGTCGACGACCTCGCGCTGGCGAGTCAGGTCGGCGTCCGGAGCCGGCGCTCCGCGTACCCGGCGCCGCGCGCGGCTCGCGAGCTGCCGGGTCGCGGCCGGCGAGCGCTCGACCAACGGAGCGATCTCGTCGAACGGCACCGCGAACATGTCGTGGAGCACGAACGCGAGCCGCTCGGGGGGAGCCAGCGTCTCGAGCACCACGAGCAGCGCGAGACCGACCGAGTCGGCGAGCAGCGCCTCGTACTCAGGGTCGACTCCGTCCGCGCGGCTCACGATCGGCTCGGGCACGTGCGGGCCCAGAAACTCCTCGCCCCGCGACTTGCGCGACCGGAGCATGTCGAGGGACACCCGCGCGACGACTGTCGTCAGCCAGGCCCGCAGGTCATTGATCTCAGCGGGGTTGGAGCGGCTGAGACGGAGCCAGGACTCCTGGACGGCGTCGTCCGCCTCGCTCACCGAGCCGAGCATCCGGTAGGCCACCGCCCGCAGGTGGGTGCGGTTGGCCTCGAACGGCTCCGCCAGCCATTCGCGCTCGTCCACGGTCACATCCCTTCGTCGCGTTCCGTCTCAACAGTGAACGAAGGAAACCCAAGCCGTAACAAGGAGATCAACCATGCAGCCAGGACCTCTCATGGAGCGCGACGCAAGCCATCCGCGAGCGAGCGGGCAACCCGAGACCGAACGACATCGGATGAAGATGACGGTCTTCGGGGCGACCGGCGGCATTGGCGGTCATCTCGTGCGGCAGGCGCTTGACGACGGGCACAAGGTGACGGCGGTGGTCCGTGATCGGGCCCGGTTCGACGTGAGCCATCCCGCGCTCGAGGTGGCGACGGTGCCCGGCCTGACCGACCCCGAGGTGCTGCGCTCCGCGCTCGACTCCAGCGACGTCGCGATCTCGGGAGTCGGCCCACGCGGTCGTAAGGACGGCCCGGTCGCCTCGAGCACCACGCGCGGAATTCTGCACGCGATGGAGGCAAGCGGCGTGCGGCGCTTCGTGGCGGTGAGCGCGGTGCCCGTTGGCCCGGTACCGGAGGGGGAGAGCTTCGTCAACCGCCGGATCTTGCTGCCCTTCATCAGTGCCTTTGCGCGGGACGTCTACGTGGATCTGGCCGAGATGGAGGACGAGATCCGGCACAGCGCCACGGAGTGGACCATCGTGCGGCCGCCCAGGCTTGTGAACAAGCCGCGGACCGGCGAGTACCGGACCGTGGTCGGCGGGAATGTGCCGCGCGCCTACTCGATCTCCCGCGCCGACGTGGCCCACGCCATGCTCGCTGCGCTGGACGATCCGGCGACGCTCAGACAGGCGATCGGGGTTGGGTACTGACCGCATCGGTCACCCAGCCCACAAGCGCACAGCGCCGGCGCCGCGCCGCGAGCCGTTGGCGAACTGCTGCTCACGCGCTGAGGATCACGCGCCCGGATTTTCGGGGGAGGGCGACAGGAAATTGGGGCGCAGGGCCCGCTCCTCGAAGCCGTAGCGCAGCATGTTGCGGTAGGACGGCCCCGGGGCCTCGCCCTCGACCGGCGCGCCGGTCTCGGTGATCGCCTCGCGCAGGCCGAGCGCCGCCACCCGGCGCAGCCGCTCCGCGAACAGGGCGCCCTGGGCGCCGCGGCCGCGCGCGGAGGGCAGCGTGGCGCCCATGCCCAGCCAGCCCGCGTCGCCGCGCACGAACAGGGCCGCCGCCCCGACCGGGCGGTCGCCGTCCAGCGCGAGCAGGGTCGTCCAGCCCGGCCGTCCCACCAGCGCGCCCATCCAGGACGCGAAGTCATCCGGCATGTCGAAGGCCGCCGCCACCACGGCGCCGAAGGCCTCCGCCCGCCCCGCGCCGGCCTCCTCGACCGTCAGCTCGGTGGGCGCCGGGGGCGGGGGCGTCCGCGCGTCGCGCCGGAAGGTCATCCACGGCCGCGACGAGGTGAAGCCGCGCCGCTCCAGCATCGGGCCCGGGCCGTCGGCGTCGCGGTCGATGGCGACCGAGTAGGCCACCTCGAGGGCGTCGTAGAAGCCCTGGATCGCGTCGAGCTCGGCCTCGCCGGCGGGGGCGGCCACGCCGGCGCCGAGGACGTGGTTGAGGATCGGCGCCCCCGACAGCGCGGCGCAGCCCAGGCAGACGCCGCCCGCCAGCTCGCGGTGGGCGATGCCGCGGCGCGCGACCAGCTCGGCCGGCGCCGCCCGCCAGAGGTCGCGGTAGGCGGCGAGATCGGTCGGCGGTTCGGCCTCGCTCACGCCCAGCCCAAGGGCTCGTAGCCGCTCGAGCGCGGCGCCGAGACGATCAGCACCGAGGCGACTTCGTCGCCCTCGTTGACCACGGTGCGGCGGGGCTCGGGGTCGAGGCGGGCCATCGTGCCGGCGGGCGCGGGGATGCGCTCCCCGTCGATGACCAGCAGCGCCGACCCGCTGAGGACCACGAAGAGCTCCTCCTGGTCGCGGTCGGTCTCGTTGTGCTCGGGGATGCCCTCGCCCGGCGGGATGTCGACGAGGTTGACGCCGAACGAGGTGATGCCGAGCGAGCGGCGCACGAGCGACCAGTTGCCGGTGCGCTCGAGGTCGTCGCGGTGGGCGATGGTGATGGCGGCGGTGGACATCGTTGCTCCCAGGGTCGTCGTGCCGATGTGCGCACCGTACGACGACTCCCGTCGCCCGCGCGTCCCCGGCTGCGTCCCGGGAGCGTCAAGGAGTGCCTAGGCTGACCCGGTGCCCGCCCCCCGCCCCGGAACCCGCGCGCACGCGCGCGAGATCGTCGCGCGCCTCGAGCGCTCCCAGGGGCACATCCCCTGGCGGCGGCGCAACGACCCCGTCAGCGAGCTGGTCACCACGCTCCTGAGCCACAGCACCACCGATGCCAACCAGCTGCGCGCCTTCGAGGCGCTGCGCTCGCGCTACCCGACCTGGGACGAGGTGCGCGCCGCCCCGACCGCCGAGGTGGAGGAGACGGTCCGCGTCGCCGGCCTGGCGGGCCAGAAGGCGCCCCGCATCCAGCACGCCCTCGACGCCATCGCCGACGACCCCCGCGGCGACGACCTCGAGTGGCTCGGCGGGCTGCCCCTCGACGAGGCGATGGCGTTCCTCACCGCCCTCCCCGGCGTGGGCCCGAAGACCGCCGCCTGCGTCATGTGCTTCTGCTTCGACGCCCCCGTCGTCCCGGCCGACACCCACGTCCACCGCATCGCCCTCCGCACCCGGATCGTCCCGCCCAAGGCGACCGCCGTCCGGGCCCAGGAGCGCCTGAGCCGGTGGATCCCCCCGGAGCTCACATACGCCACCCACATGCACCTGATCGCCCACGGGCGGACGATCTGCTTCGCTCGCTCGCCGCGGTGCCGGGAGTGCCCCCTCCTCGACCTCTGCCCGGAGGGGCGCCGGCGGGTCTGAGGGGGTTGGCCAATTGGCCGAGCGCGCATCGGCCAATTGGCACGCCGGGACGGCGCGGCGCGAGAACCGGCTCGGGAAGCGGGATCCGGGGGTACGTGCCAATTGGCCGATGGCGCATGTGCCAATTGGCCGATGGCGCCCCGGCCAAGTGGCCGCCGGCCCAGGACGAGCGCGGCCGGCTCGCCGCGCCTCACCCGCAGCTACGAAAAATCTAAGTCATACCGACTCAGATCGCCTTGACACGAGCCGACTTAGATCTAGCATCCCCTCAGATCATTTTTCGAACCCGCTGGCCGGCACCGTCCGGCTGAGGAGGACGCGAACGCATGAGCAAGACGATCGGCATCGACCTGGGCACCACGAACTCGGCGGTCGCCGTGCTGACCGGCGGCGAGCCCGAGGTGCTGCCCAACGCGGAGGGTGGGCGCACGACCCCGTCGGTCGTCGGCTTCTCCAAGACCGGCGAGCGGCTGGTTGGCACGGTCGCGAAGCGACAGGCCGTCACCAACCCCGAGAACACCATCTTCAGCGTCAAGCGCTTCATGGGCCGGAAGTACTCCGAGGTGGACGAGGAGATGAAGATCGTCCCCTACGAGGTGGTCCGAGGCGCGAACGGCGACGCGCGCATCAAGGTGGGCGACAAGGAGTACAGCCCGCCCGAGATCAGCGCGATGATCCTGCAGAAGCTTCGGGCGGACGCCGAGGCGTTCCTCGGCGAGACCGTCACGGACGCCGTGATCACGGTGCCGGCGTACTTCAACGACGCCCAGCGCCAGGCGACCAAGGACGCCGGCAAGATCGCCGGCCTCGACGTGAAGCGGATCATCAACGAGCCCACCGCGGCCGCCCTGGCCTACGGGCTCGACAAGGAGAGCGACCAGACCATCCTGGTCTTCGACCTCGGCGGCGGCACATTCGACGTGTCGGTGCTCGAGATCGGCGACGGCGTCTTCGAGGTGAAGGCCACCGCCGGTGACAACCACCTCGGCGGCGACAACTTCGACAAGGCGATCGTCGATTGGATGGTGGCCGAGTTCAAGGTGTCGCAGGGCATCGACCTCGGCAACGACCGGATGGCCCTCCAGCGCCTCTACGAGGCGGCCGAGAAGGCCAAGATCGAGCTCTCGACGACCACGTCGAGCCAGATCAACCTGCCCTTCATCACCGCCGACCAGAGCGGCCCGAAGCACCTGGACCTGCAGCTCACCCGGGCGAAGCTCGAGGAGCTCACGCACGACCTGCTCGAGCGGCTCGTCGGGCCGACCAAGCAGGCCCTGTCCGACTCGGGCGTCACCGTCGGCCACGTCGTGCTCGTCGGCGGCATGACCCGCATGCCCGCCGTGCAGGAGCGCGTGAAGGAGCTCACGGGCAAGGAGCCCCACAAGGGCGTCAACCCGGACGAGGTCGTGGCCGTCGGCGCCGCGATCCAGGCCGGCGTGCTCGCCGGCGACGTGAAGGACGTCCTGCTGCTGGACGTCACCCCGCTGTCGCTCGGCATCGAGACCAAGGGCGGCGTGTTCACGCGCCTCATCGAGCGCAACACGACGATCCCGACCAAGAAGAGCGAGGTCTTCTCCACCGCCGACGACAACCAGAACCAGGTGGAGATCCACGTGCTCCAGGGCGAGCGCGAGATGGCCTCCTACAACCGCACGCTCGGCAAGTTCAACCTCGTCGGCATCCCGCCGGCGCCTCGCGGCGTGCCGCAGATCGAGGTCACGTTCGACATCGACGCCAACGGCATCGTGCACGTCGGCGCCAAGGACCTCGGGACGGGCAACGAGCAGAACATCGAGATCCGCGCGTCGAGCGGCCTCTCCGACGACGAGATCGACGGCATGGTCCGCGACGCCGAGTCGCACGCCGACGACGACCGCCGGCTGCGCCGGCT
>DATLLV010000052.1:0-3247 GCA_035537655.1 Miltoncostaeaceae bacterium | reverse complement strand
CGGCCGCCGCCGTAGGTCGCGGCGCCGGCCTGGCCGTCGCGGAAGGGCAGGAAGAGGCCGCCGCCGTAGCCCTCGAGCCAGTAGACGGCCAGCGACACCCGTTCGCCGTCGAGGACCGGCCGCACCCGGCCGATGCGGGTGAAGCGGGTCGGCTCGCCGGTGCTGGTGGGGATGGCGAGCTCGGGGCCGTCGGCCTCGGGCTCGAGCTCGGCCTCGACGCGCAGCGACGCGCGATGCGGGAAGTAGGGCAGGCCGGCGAAGGACGCCCGCCCCTCAGGCGGCAGGGGGCTGGCCGGATGGGTCGCGAACAGCTCGTCGCGCTCGCCGCGGAACGCCGCGCAGGCGGCGGGATCGCCGCCGCCCATCCGGACGGCGGCGTACATCTCCATGACCCGCCGCTTCCAGTCCATCAGCTCGAGGCGCGGGTGGGCCATCGCGTCAGCCGGGGCGGGTGACCGCCCCCTCGGACGCCGACGACACCAGCGCCGCGTACTTCGCCAGCACCCCGCGCGTGTAGCGCGGCGGCGGCGGCGACCAGTCGGCGAGGCGCCGGTCGATCTCGTCGTCGGGCAGGTCGAGGCGGAGCTCCCGGGCGTCGACGTCGAGCACGATCGTGTCGCCCTCGCGCACGGCGGCGAGCGGGCCGCCGCGGGCGGCCTCGGGGGCGATGTGGCCGACCATCAGGCCGTGGGTGGCGCCGGAGAAGCGCCCGTCCGTGATCAGGGCGACCTCGTCGCCGATCCCCTCGCCGACGATCGCCGCGGTGACGTGCAGCATCTCGCGCATCCCCGGCCCCCCGGCCGGGCCCTCGTAGCGGATCACGACCACGTCGCCGGGCCGGATCATCCGCGCCTTGACCGCGGCGAAGGCCTCCTCCTCCGACTCGAACACCCGCGCCGGCCCGACCTGCAGGCGCCGCTCGTGGCCGGCCAGCTTCACCACCGAGCCCTCGGGGGCCAGGTTGCCGCGCAGGATGGCCAGGCCGCCGGTCGGCGAGAGGGGCGCCTCGACCGGGAGGATGACCTCCTGGCCCGGCGTCTCGCGCGCGTCGGCGGCCACCTCGCCCAGCGTGCGGCCGTCGACGTTGCGCGCCTCGGTGTGGACGAGCCCGGCCTTCACCAGCTCGCGCGTCATCACCGCGACGCCGCCGGCCGCGTGGAGGTCGGTGGCGACGAATCGGCCGCCCGGCGTGAGCGAGGCCACGATCGGCGTGCGCTCGGCGATGGTGTCGAAGTCGTCGATCGTCAGGGGGATGCCGAACTCCCAGGCGATCGCCAGCAGGTGCAGGACGCCGTTCGTCGAGCCGCCGCTCGCCGCGACGCCGGCGATGGCGTTGTCGATCGACTCGCGGGTGACGATCTGTGAGGGGCGGACGTCGTCGCGCACCAGGCGCATGACCAGGCGGCCGGCCTCGTGGGCGGCGGCCTCCTTGTCGGGGTGCATCGCCGGGACGCCGTTGAGGCCCGCCGGGCTGATGCCGAGCAGGTCGAGCGCCATCGACATCGTGTTGGCGGTGAACTGGCCGCCGCAGGCGCCGGCGCCCGGGCAGGCGACGCTCTCGAGGGCGTGGACCTCCTCGGGCCCCACCCGGCCGGCGGCGTGCGCGCCGACCACCTCGAAGACGTCCTGGATCGTCACGTCGCGGCCGCGGAAGCGGCCCGGAGCGATCGAGCCGTTGTAGAGCGCGAGGCCGGGAACGTCGAGCCGCGCAAGCGCCATCACCGCGGCCGGGATCGTCTTGTCGCAACCGACCAGGCACACCAGCCCGTCGAACATGTGCCCGCGCGTGGCGAGCTCGATCGAGTCGGCGATGACCTCCCGCGAGACCAGGGAGCAGCGCATCCCCTCGGTGCCCATCGAGACGCCGTCGGAGACCGAGATGGTGTTCAGCTCCACCGGCGTCCCGCCCGCCTCGCGGATCCCGGCCTTGACGTGCTGGGCCAGCTCGCGCTGGTTGAGGTTGCACGGCATGGTCTCGATCCACGTCGTCGCGACGCCGACCAGGGGGCGGGCGAGGTCCTCGTCGGTGAAGCCGACGCCCTTCAGCATGGCCCGGGCCGGCGCGCGGTCCGGGCCGTCGGTCATGACGGCGCTACGGCGCTTCGCCGGATCGCTTGGCCCGTACGGATTCGACGGCATCCGCGGGATCGTAGCCGTGGAGCCCCTCCGCCGCCGGGCCCTGCTCGTCCGGCGGGCCGGCCTCCATGCGCGCGAGCCACGGGATCCTCCGGACGGCGACCAGCAGCGCGATGCCGGCGGCCGAGCAGGCCGCGATGACCCACCAGGCGTCGGTCGTCGGAACCTCGACGGCGAAGAAGTCGCGCAGCGCCGCGACCTGCAGCCCGAGCGTGAACACGAGGGCGAACGCCGCCACCATGCCCCAGACCCACGGCCGCACGCGCCGCCGCTCCACGCCGCGCTCGACCTCGATGACGATGCCCAGGCCCACGGCCGTCGCCACCACCACGGCGGCGCTGCGACCCTGGATGACCGAGAGGTCGAGCGGCCCGCGCACCAGCAGGTAGGCGGCCCCGATGGCGGCCGCCGCGATCAGGCCCGCCGGCAGGACGAACGCAGCCAGCGAGCGCAGGAAGCCCTCGCGGCGCACCGGCCCCGAGCTCTTGGACAGCGCGAGGAAGAAGGCCGGGATCCCGATCGTCAGCGACGACGTCACGCTGAGGTGGCGCGGCAGGAACGGGAAGGCGATCGGCGCGAGCCCGAACGTCGCCAGCAGCGCGGCCGAGTAGACCGACTTTGCCACGAACAGCTTCGCCACGCGGTGGGTGTTGCGGATGATGCGCCGGCCCTCCTCGACCGCCGCCGGGACGGTGGCGAACTGGTTGGTCAGCAGCACCAGGTCGCTGACGCCCTTGGCCATCTGGCTGCCGTTGCCCATGGCGATCGCCAGGCGCGCCTCCTTCAGGGCGAGCACGTCGTTGACGCCGTCGCCGCACATCGCCACGTAGCGGCCGCGGCCGGTGAGGCCGGCGACCAGGCGCTGCTTCTGCTCGGGCGTCACTCGCCCGAAGACCGTGGTGCCCAGCGCCACGTCGGCCAGCGCCCCGTCGTCGTCCGGGATGTCCGGCCCGGCCAGGGCGGCCTCGGCGCCGGGGACGCCGGCCGCCAGCGCGACCGCCTGCACCGTCTCAACGCCGTCGCCGCTGATGACCTTGAGGTCGACGCCCTGGGAGGCGAGGAACGACACCGCCCCGATCGCCTCCTCGCGCAGCCCCTCGACCAGCAGGGC
>DATLLV010000051.1:0-12528 GCA_035537655.1 Miltoncostaeaceae bacterium | reverse complement strand
CCTGGCCGAGCGCGCGGCCGGGTGGGTTGCACCAGGCGTTGCCCGGCGCGGGGCCCACGCCGTTGCGGCTGGTGTCGATGACGAACGGAGCACCGCCCAGGCGGCGCGCGATGGCGCGGCCGTAGGCGCGCGAGCGGGCCGTGGTGTGGAAGCTCGAGACGTTGACCGCGAAGCCGCGCGTCCGCGCGACGCCGGCCTCGCGCAGTCGGCGGGCCATCTCGGGGGCGGGGATCCACGACGGGTTGCCGGCGTCGATGTAGTCGGCCACGCCGGGCCGGCGCGAGAGGCGCGCGGCCGCGTAGGCCACCAGGTCGGTCCGCGCCGCGCGCTGCGCGGCCGCGAGGCAGTCCAGCGCCGCGAGGGCGTCGGGCTCGAGCACGACGGCGGCCGGGCCGGCGCCGAGGCCGGCGGCGAGGTCGTCGATCCAGGCGCGGTACCGGGCCGCCCCGCCGGCGCCGCCGGTGGAGTGCTGGCCGCAGTCGCGGTCCGGGATGTTGTACGCCACCAGCACGGGCATCGACCCGTCGGCGCGGGCGGCCTCCACGCGGGCCTCGGCCGCCTCGCGCACGTCGCCGGTCCAGTCGCCCAGCCAGAGCGCGGTCGGCTGGGAGGCGATTCGGTCGATCAGCGCCGCGTCGTCGGGTCGCTCGTCGCGCCAGCGCCGCGCCTGCTCGCGGGCCGGTCCCGACCCCTCGCGATAGAGCGGCCGCCCGGCGAAGGGGCTGGGCACGAGGGTCTCCGAGATGCGCGCCAGCGCGCGCAGGGGCGCGCGCACGGAGGCCGCGGCCTCGGCGACGCGCCCCATCAGGACGACCTCGGCCGGGTCGGGAGCGGCCGCGGCCGGGGTCGCGAGGACGCCCGGGACGATGCCGGCGACGAGGGCCGCCAGGGCGATCGCCGGGCGGCGCGATGAGCGCCAGAGCTGTGGGGGCACGTGCTGTGGGTGCGCATGGCGTCCGTATCGGCACGGCGCCAGGCGGGCTGAACCCTACGGAACGCGTCGGCCGCGCGTCGAGCGGGCTCAAGCCGGAGGTCCCGATCGCCGATGGATCTGGCGTGTCGGCTCGTGTCATCCGGAACATCGGCGTCGCCCTCGCGGCCCTGGGGGCCGTCGCGCTGGTCATCGCCATCCCCCACCTGGCGGGCCGCGCCGAGCACCCCACCCCCACCGCGCCGCCGATCGCCGGCGCGCCGCTGCCGTCGGGCGAGCAGGCCGTCGCCGGCCCCTCGGAGCCGGACGTCGCCCCGCTCCAGCGGCTGGTGCCGCCGGCCCACGGCGTCCTGCTGGGCGTCTCGAACCCGGCGCTGCCGCGCGACCCGGGGGCGATCCCGGACTGGACCGCCGCCCACGGCGCGCGCCCGCGGATCGTGAACTGGTTCCAGCAGTGGCTCAGCGGCGAGACCCGCTTCCGCGCCGACTGGGCGGCGCGCGTGGCCCAGCAGGGCGCCGTCCCGATGATCACCTGGGAGCCCTGGTCGGCCCCCGAGGGCGCGAAGCACGTCGTCGAGCAGCCCGACATCAGCCTGGCCCGCATCGCGGCCGGCGACCACGACGGGTACATCCGCACGTTCGCCCGCCAGGTGGCGGCCTACCGGGGGCCGGTGCTGCTGCGCCTGATGCACGAGATGAACGGCACCTGGTTCTCGTGGGGCGAGGGCGTGAACGGCAACCGCCCGGGCGACTTCGCCGCCGCCTGGCGCCACGTGCACCGCGTCTTCGACGAGGAGGGCGCGCGCAACGTCAGCTGGGTGTGGTCGATCAACAACCTCGAGTCGGCCGGCGCCGAGGCGTCCATCGCGGGCCTCTACCCCGGCGACCGCTGGGTCGACTGGGTGGCGACGAGCGGCTTCAACTGGGGCACGGCCTACAGTTGGAGCGCGTGGCGCGACGCCGACGCCCTCTACGGCGGCACCTACCAGGCCCTCGCGGGGTTCGGCAAGCCGATCATGATCTCCGAGATCGCCACCACCGACCTCGGCGGCGACCCGGCCGCGTGGGTCAGGGACGGCCTCGCCCGCCTGCGCGAGTCGTACCCGCTCCTGCACGCCCTGGTCTGGTACGACGACATCGACGGCGCCGGCCTCGACTTCAGGCTCCAGGGCCCGACGCAGCGCGTCCTCGCGAGCACGGCCGCCACCGGCACCCGCTGGCTCCAGGAGCCCGACCTCCGCTACATCCCGGGCTGACGCCCGCCTGGGGCTACTTGACCCCGACCACCATCGAGTCCGGCCCCACCAGGTGCTCGGCGCGGGTCTCGCGGAAGCCCGCCTCGGCCATCCAGCCGCGGCAGTCGGCGACCGTGTAGTCGAAGCCGCCCTCGGTCTCGATCAGCATGTTCAGGCTCATCAGCAGGCCGAAGGCGTTCTCGCGGCGCTCGTCGTCGATGATCGCCTCGTAGACGACCAGCGAGCCGCCCTCGGGCAGGGCGTCATAGGCCTTCGCGATCAGCTCGCGCTTCTGGGCGAAGTCCCAGTCGTGGAGGATGTGGCCCATCGCGATCACCTCCGCGGCCGGGAGCGGCCCCGCGAAGAAGTCGCCCGGCGTGAACGCGAGCCGCCCGTCCAAGCCTTGCAGGCCGACGTACTCCTCGAAGATCGGGGCGATCTCGGGCAGGTCGAGCCCCTGCCCGGTCAGGTGCGGGTTGGCGATCGCGATCTGGACGGCGAGGTCGCCCTGCGCGGTGCCGACGTCCACGAAGGTGGCATAGCGGTCCCAGGGGAAGCGTTCCGCGATCAGCAGGTTGGCCGGGTGGCTCAGGCCGGTCATGGCGTGCAGGAACTCCCGCAGGCGCGCGGGGTCGGCGTAGAGCGCCTCGAAGAACGGCGCCCCGCCGCCCTTGGCCTCGTTCTGCGGCGAGCCGGTGCGGAGGGCTTCGGTGAGGTCGCCCCAGAAGGCGTAGAGACGGGCGTTGGCCATCTCCAGGATGCCGCCGACATAGCTCGGCTTGCGCCGGTCGAGGAAGAGGTCCACCGCCGGGACGTTCCGGTAGACGCCCTCATCGCGCTCGAGGAACCCGAGCGCCACCAGCGCGTCGAGGAAGTCGGCGGCCGAACGCGGATGCAGCCCGAGGCGGTCCCGCACCCGCCCGAGCTCGGCCGGGTGCTCGGCCAGCTCCGTGAAGAGGCCCATCTCGACCGCGCTCAGGAGCGTCTTCGAGCCCCAGAACCCGAGCCCCACCTGCATGATGTGCTCCGGCGTCGGCTGATCGGCCACGGGGCGAGCCTCCGGTGCCCGGGCGCCGCGTCTCAACCGGTCATGCCGGCGCGCCCGCCTCGGCGGCGGCGACCACCGCCCAGGCGACCTCCGGGTGCAGGATGTCCGAGTGCGCCCCCGCGAAGGCGGACTGGATCTTGGCGATGACCTTGGATCCGTCGATCGAGCGGAAGCCCCCGCGCGCGAGCCCGTAGTCGGTCCCGACCTTGCCCATGGGGACGGCCTTGTCGGCGGAGGGCAGCTTCTGGAAGCCGTCGGCGCCGAGGCCGCCCCAGCGGCGGGTGAAGTCGGATGCGGCCTGGTTGTCCTGCTGGTTGAGGACGCTGGCCGACGGATACCACTCCCCCACCGCCCGGTCCTGGCTGCTGAAGGTGGCGACCAGCGGGCCCTGGACGCGGTCCGCGAACCCCGCGAGCGCGCCCGGGTGGCCCCACGGCTGCTCCTTCGCGAACGACCAGTGCGAGAAGGCGGCCTGGATCAGGGTCAGCGAGCGGACCGGGCTCGTCCCGGCGCCCAGGGCGCTGAGCGAGAACGAGACCAGGCGCGCCCCGAAGCTGTGCCCCATCAGGTGCACCCGCGCCGCCGGCGCACCGCTGCGCAGGGCGGTCAGCAGGGGCGCCAGCCCCTTCGCGCCGACGGTGCCGGCGCGGGCCTTCATCTGGAAGAAGGAGGCGACGCGCACGGCCTCCTTGGCGCCGTGCCAGACGTCACGGAACACGTCGCCGAGCCCCTCGGCGTCGCCGCCGCGCGGCAGCCCGCCCATGGTGTCCGAGAGCAGGACGTACGAGTTGCGCGCGCCGCGGTCGGGCGGCGGGGTGACCACGGCGGCCTCGCCGCGGTCCTCCTCGCCGACCGCGGCCGCCGCGGCCAGCTTCGGCATCAGCTTCACGAACTCGTCCAGGCGCGCCTGCTGCTTCGCCTCGGGCTCGTGCGTGCGCACGCCCGCCTCGCCCTGGTCGATCAGCTTCCCCAGCCGGCGCAGCGTCGCGCGCGCCGGCGCCGGGTAGGCGCTCTGAACGGCTGAGGCGAGGTCGGCGCCGCTCATGGTCGCGGTGGCGGCGCCCAGCGGCGGCGGCCCGGGGCCGCGGCGCGACGACTGGGCGTCCGAGCGCCCGCCCGCGCCTGCGGGGGCCGCGTCCTCGTCCGCGAACCAGACCGAGGGCCAGAAGAGCCCCAGGTAGCCGGCGCCCGCCTTGATGGCCGGCACGCCGGCCGTCGCCGAGGCGATCAGGGGGAACATGCGCGCGTACATGCGGCGCGCGGAGTCCTCGTCCTCGTTCCAGCCGTGGCTGAAGACGAAGAGGTCGGTCACCCCGCGCGCGGCGACGCCCGCCACGAGGTCCGCGACCGTGGTCCCGCCGGTGACCTTGCCCTTCTCGTCGAACTGGAGCTCCCACTGGGGGCGTCCCGCGATGTCGGCCATCGCTGCGTCCTTCCGTTCGGTCGGCTAGGAGTTGGAGAGCACGCGCATCAGGTCCACCAGCCCGTGGCCCTGGGCGTAGCGCTCGCGGCGGAGGTCCATGGCGTTCTCGCAGAGCAGTCGCTTCACGTGCTGCGGGCGGCCGATGAACTCCGGCCGCGCGCTCAGGAAGGCCGCGATCACCCCCGAGACGTGGGGCGCGGCCATGGAGGTGCCCGAGTCCTCGGCGTAGGTCAGCTTCGGGTCCTTCGTGCCCCGCGCCATCCGGTCGAGGCCGGCGGAGACCCGCAGCAGGCCGGTGGCCGCCGAGGTGATCCACTCGCCGGGGGCGACGACGTCGGGCTTCATGCGCCCGTCGAGCGTGGGCCCCTTCGACGAGGTGTGGGTGATGCCGAAGGCGTGGGGCGAGTCGCGGTGGGTCGAGCCGACGGTGATGCAGTCCGCGGCGTGCCCCGGCTCCGTGATCGACCCGAGCACCGCGGCGAGGTCGCCGCTGCGGGTGGCCTGCTGGCCGCTGTTGCCCGCCGAGATCACCACGACGACGCCCGAGGCCACGAGCTGGTCGATCGCCTGGCAGAGGGGCGACTGGCCGGCGGCGTAGACCTCGGCGTCCCAGACGCAGCCGATGCTGATGTTCACCCCGTGGATCTGGAGGGGGCCGCGCCCCACGTTGACCTCGTTCTGGATGTAGTCGATCGCCCGGATCAGGGTGGCCGCGCTGGTGTGGGCCAGCCCGTCGTCGCCCACCTGCATCACCTTCAGGCTGACCAGCGCGCAGTCGGGGGCCATGCCGCGCAGCTGGGTCGGGTCGGGCTGGCGCGGCACGTAGCGGCCGCCGTCGTCGAGCGGCTCGTCCGCCGTGGCGACGTGCGGGGTGCCGCCGTCCGGGCAGGCGCCCGCGATGATCCCGGCGACGTGGGTGCCGTGCCCGGACTCGTCCGTCAGCGGCGAGGGCGGGTCGGCGGGCGTCGTCGGGTCGATCATGCCGGTGAAGTCGCGGTGGCGGCCGAAGGTCGGCGACTTGCCCCTCACCGTCCCGTCCGGGTCCTTCGCGCGGCGCATCTCGTCGCGCTTCGCGAGCGGGAGGGCGGAGAAGTGCGGGTGGGTCGCGTCGATCCCCGTGTCCATGACCGCCCAGACGATCCGCTTGCCCGTCGCCGCGTACGAGCGCCGGGCGGCGTCGGCCTTGACCGTCGGCGCCGAGCGGTCGATCTGGGCCTCGAGCGGGTAGTCCGGCCAGGCCTTGAAGATCACCGCGCTGCCGCCCCTGCGGGACGCCTCCGCGGCGTTCGCCTTCATCAGCTCGGCCAGCGCCGGCCGGGTCAGCACGCACTGGTAGAGGCGGGGCGCCAGCCGCCGCAGCCCCGGCGGCGTCCCGGGGTCCACGACGTCGCCCGGCATGGCCGTCAGCGAAACCGGGTCCTTCGCGTGCTCCTCGAAGAGCCGGAAGAGCGCGTCCCGCACCCCCCGCAGCCCGCCCGGGTGGGCGACGTTCAGCTCGAGGATGATCGAGACCGGCGCGTCCGCGCGGCCCGCCTCGCCCGCCGCCACCGCCGGCTCGATCGGCTTGACGTGGCTGGTCGGGACCGCCTCCTCCATCCGGAGGTCGCCGATGATCCTGGACCGGTACCGCCGCGGCCGTCGGCCGCCGCTCGTCGCTCGCGTGGACATGCGCCTCCCGGGTGGCGGGTCGAGGGAGCTTGACCGGACGCCGCCGCGGTCCGTCAAGGGCGGATCCCGCGGCGTCTTGGATCATGAGCCGCGGCGCCCGGGTTGGCCAATTGGCCGATGCGTCGTTGGCCAATTGGGAGAAGGGTCGCCGTGCCCCGTGCACATCGATCCGATGGCGCCTCCGACCCGAACCGACATAGGCTGACGCATGGGGACCGGAGCACCTCGCGCCCAGACCCCGGCGGCACCCCTTCGGATGCGGCGCAGCGCGGCGCAGCTCACCGGGGGCCAGAAGGCGCTCCTGCGCCAGGCCTTCTCGGCGGTGATGGCCATTGGCGACGAGCGCGGCTACGGGTACCACGCGGGCATTCACGGGCTGCCCCTGCCGATCGGCTGCGACAATGCTCACGGGACACCGTACTTCCTGCCCTGGCATCGGGCGTACCTGTACTTCTTCGAACGGGGCCTGCGCGACCAGGCGCCCGACGTCACGTTGCCGTGGTGGAACTGGACCGCGACCTTCGGGGGGCCGCGGCAGCGCATCCCGGGCATCTACAGGGCCCGCCAGGTGGAGGGCCGGGCGAACCCGCTCTACTCGGCGCCGGTCAACCGGCTGGCGCTCCAGCAGGGCAGGGCCGCGGGCATCCGAGTCGCAGGGCGCACGCAGCGGCGTCCGGGCGCCCGCGGCGCGCCGCCGCTGCCGAGCGTCGCCGAGCTGAACGCGGTCCTCGGCCTGTCGGACTTCGAGGACTTCAGCTCCCAGCTGGAAGGGCTCCATGACCGCGTCCACATGTGGACCGGCGGCCATATGGGGATCATCCCTTACGCTGCGTTCGACCCGATCTTCTGGGCCCATCACACGATGATCGACCGCGTCTGGCGCCTCTGGCAGCTCCGGCATTCGGCGGCCCGGCTACCCGCGTCGATCCTCGACGAGGCCCTGCCGCCTTTTCGCATGACGGTGCGCCAGACCCTCGACGTGACCGCGCTCGGGTACGACTACGCAGTCGCGACCTCGACGATTCGGGTCCCCTAATGGAACGGTTCGTCTCCGAGCCCATCCGGATCGCCGAGCCCGAGCACGGCGAGAGAACATTCGCCCGGGCGGATATCGTCCTCTACGGCGTCGATCACTCCGGCGAGTCCTACGAGGGGCGCGTCTTCTTCGAGAACCCCGGCGCCGGGATCGAGACGCCCCGCGACGCCGGGCAGGGGTATGCCGGATCGTTCTACGTCTTCGGCCACGGCGGGTGCTACGGCGAGGAGGGCCACTGCGACCCGGCCCGGCGGACCACCGACGAATTCGACCTCCGCTTGCCACACCCGCTGGAGCCCTTCACGAAGACCGTTATCGTGACGAAGGCGCTCCAGGCGGTCGCCGCGAAAGCCGTCGTCGTGACCGTGGTGCCAGTCGCCTCCGCCCCAGATGGGCCGCGGCTCAGCGACGCGCTCCACTTCACGCACCTCCGCCTGCTCACCTACGAGTGAGTCGCCCTAGGGCGCTGGGCTGCGCACCGGCGGCTGGGGCACCCCCGGCTCCTCCCCCTCCTTCTCCCGCTTCCGCGTCGCCCAGAGGGACGCCAGGATGGCGATGCCCAGGATCACCACGACGACGCCCAGGGTCATCCAGACCGGCGGGTCGTAGAACTCGCTGGTCAGCATCTTCAGGCCCACCACCGCGAGCACGGCGGCGAGGCCGTAGTGGAGGTACTCGAAGCGGTCGAGGGCGCCGACGATCATGAAGTAGGCGGCCCGCAGGCCCATCACCGCGAAGATGTTGGCGGCCAGGACGATGAAGGCCTCGTCGGTGATCGCGAAGATCGCCGGGATCGAATCGATCGCGAAGACGACGTCGGTGCTGGCGACGACCAGCAGCACGGCGAAGATGGGCGTCGCGAGCCAGCGGCCGCGCTCGTGTACGAAGGTCCGGGTGCCGCGGTAGTCGTTGGTGCTCGGCACGAAGCGGCGCACCAGCAGCAGGAGCTTGTTCCGGCTCGGGTCCACGTTCTCGTCCGAGCTGGTCGCCAGCCGGTAGGAGGTGAAGATCAGGAACGCCCCGAAGACGTAGATCACCCAGTGCGCCGCCCCGAGCGCCGCCGCGCCGATGGCGATGAAGATGCCGCGGAAGACCAACGCCCCCAGCACGCCGTACATCAGCACCCGCGGCTGGAGGTCCTTCGGCACCGCGAAGTAGCCGAAGATCACCGCGAACACGAACAGGTTGTCGATGGAGAGGCTCCACTCGACCAGGTACCCGGCCACGTACTCGCCGGCGGCGCGGCTCCCCTGGGTCGCGCCCAGCACCAGCGCGAACGACAGGCCGAGCGTCACCCAGGCCAGGGTCCAGAGCGCGGCGACCTTGGCCGAGATCTCGTGGCGGCCGCGGGCGAAGACCAGGAGGTCGACGGCCGTCAGCACGGGCACCGCGGCGATGAGGGCGATCCATGCCCAGATCGGTGGTTCCACGCGGACTGCTCCTTCGGGGTCGGTGGTCTACCGGACGCCGAAGGTCTCTCCCACCCCGTCAGGGGCCGACGCCACCGGGCCGCGCGGGCCGTCGTGACGATGACGTCGTGGGGGGATACTCCCCTTGCGGTCTAGGGCATGCTAGCGGGCCGCGCGCTCAGGCGCGGCGCCGCCGCGCGGCCTTGGGCTTCTCCTCCGCGTAGGCGAGCGCGATCGCGGCCTCCGGCGAGGGCGCGCGGAAGGTGATGCTCTCCTCCAGGTAGAGCCGCACCCGCTCCGCGTCGTGGTCGAGGTAGCCGATCGAGATGTCCTGGCCCACGACCAGCTCGAAGTCGTCGCCGCGCAGGCTCAGGACCACCGCGCCGTCGACCGCCGGCGCCCACAGCACCGGCCCTTCGACGATCAGGCGCAGGTGCTCGAGCACCGGATAGCCGCCGTGCTCGGTCGTCTCGATCACGCCGGTGTAGCAGCGTGGGCCGAGCGCGATCGCGTATGGCCCCGCGACGCCGGCGCGCTTGAGCGTCTCGACGGCCATCGCCACGTAGGTCGGGTAGTTGTCGTAGTCGGTGCTGATCGTGACCGGGTCGTGCGGCGAGGTCTCGACGATCCCGCGCACGCCCGCGGCGGGGTAGCCGCGGAAGACCAGGTGATCCTCCGCCAGCGCGGCCCTGCGGGCGGCGTCGACCACCGGGTCCCAGTCGGCGTCCGGCGCGCCGCGCTCGACGGCGTCGATCTCGGCGCGCTCGAGCGTGAAGACCGTGCGCAGCTCGGCGAGCGGCTGCACCAGGCGGATGCGCCCCTCGACGCCCTCGGCCGGGGCGTCGGCGCCGTCGGCGACCCGGCCCAGCCCCAGCGCTGAGTGGTCCCAGCCGTGCGGGCCGGAGAAGTCCACCACCTTGCGGGCGGTGAGGAAGTGGCGCAGCGTGCGGCCCGCCTCGGCCTCGATCTGGCCCCAGGCGGCGTCGTCGATGGGCGCGAGCTCGCGATGGAGGTGGTTCACCGCGCACCCCGCAGGTCGCCGATGCCCAGGCTGCCGTCGCTCGATGGCGCGCCGCCCCCGTCGCCGTCGCCGTCCTCGATCTCTGCCTCGAGGGCGACGATCGAGCCCTGGCTGAAGAGGTACTCGCGCAGGTGCACGTCGAGCACCGGGTCCTGGCGGCGCAGCCACTCCAGGCTCATGGCGGCGTGCTCGGTCTCCTCGTCGCGGTTGTGGGCGAGGACGGCGCCGAGGTCGGGGTCGATCGTGGCGTCGATGCGCTGCTGGTACCAGTCCATCGCCTCGAGCTCCTCCACGAGCGAGGCGATGCCCCGGTGCCGGTCCATGGTCGCCGGCGTGAGGTCCTCCCGGGCCTCGTGGAGGCCCATGCTCGAATCCGCCACAGCGTCCTCCTCAGTCCTCGTCCTCCGAGAGGGCCTCGGTGGGCCCCTCGGCCAGTCGCACAGTGTCGCCGTCGACGAGCAGTGTCGCCGACAGGACCTCCCAATGGCGCGCCAGCCGCGCCATGACGAGGTCGACCTTGCCCGTTCCGCCCGGCCCGGACACGGGGACCATCAGGTTCGCCTGGGCCGCGCCGCGCCCGGTGGGGACGTCCCCCTCGGGCCTCCCGACCTCGACCGGCCGTCCGACCGACTCCACGACGGCCGGGTGGCGGCCCACGAAGCGCTCGGCCGCCGCGGCCGCGTCGCCGCCGCGCCGGCGCCAGCCGACGACGAAGACGAGGACGACCGTCACCAGGAACGCGTAGGCCAGCACGCCGCCGACGATCGAGAGCGCCTCCTGGGAGATCCCGGCCCGGCGGAAGCCGAAGGCGATCACGAAGAAGGCGCCGAAGAGGACCGCGCCCGTGATCATGATGATCCGCTGACCGCGGCGCGGGGGCATGGGGATCACGCGGCCGCCCAGATCTCGGCGAGCTTGGCCAGGGTCTCGCGGTAGCGCGCGAACGACTCCTCGCGGCCGAGCAGCGCCAGGCTCTCGTAGATCCCGGTGGAGACGCGCCGGCCGGTGATCGCGATGCGCTGCGGCTCGAGGAAGTCGCGGGCGGCCTCGCCCATGATGTGGAGCTGATCCTGCAGGGCGTCCTTGATCGCCCCGAGCGTCCACTCGGGGAGGGCCTCGAGCCGCCCCAGGCCGCCGCCGATCACCTGGATCGAGTGCTTCACGTCCTGCGTCAGGACCTCCCAGGCGTCGGGCTCGATCTCGAGCGGGCGGAAGAGCCAGCCCGCCAGCTCGTCGTACTCGGCCATGGTGCTGATCTTGCGCTTGACCAGCGGGGCGCTGCGACGGACGAGGTCCTCGGCGCCCGGCCCGCGCTCGGCGATGTAGCCGGTGGCCGCCAGGTAGCCGACCAGCGCCTCCTCGAACTCCTCGGCGGGCATCAGGCGCATGTGGCGTCCGTTGATGACGGTCAGCCGCTGGAGGTCGAAGATCGCCGGGCTCTTGGAGATGCGCGCCACCGTGAAGCCGGCGATGAGCTCGTCGACCGTCATCAGGGTGGTCTTGTCGTCGAGGCTCCAGCCGAGCAGGGCGAGGGCGTTCACCACCGCGCCCGGCACGTAGCCGGCCGCCTCGAGGTCCTCGACCGAGGCCGCGCCGTGGCGCTTGCTGAGGCGCTTCTTGTCCGGGCCAAGGATCAGGGGTACGTGGGCGTAGCCCGGCGGCGTCCCGCCCAGCGCGCGGATCACCATCATCTGCTTGGGCGTGTTCGAGATGTGGTCCTCGCCGCGGATGACGTGGGAGATGCCCATCTCCATGTCGTCGACCGCCGCGGCCAGGTTGTAGGTGGGCGTGCCGTCCGAGCGGGCGACGACGAAGTCCTCGATGGCCGAGTGCTCGAAGGTGACCGTGCCGCGCACGTAGTCCTCGATCTCCGTGCGCCCGGCGACGTCGACCGCGAAGCGCCACACCGGGCGCACCCCGGCCTCCTCGAGGGCGGCGATCTCCTCGGGGCCGCGGTCGCGGCGGCCGCGGACGACCGGCGCCCGCCGGTCGGCCCGGGCCGCGGCGCGCTGGGCCTCGACCTCCTCGGCGCTCTCGTAGGCGGGGTAGACGGCCCCGCGCTCCCGCAGCCGCTCGACGGCGCGGGCGTAGACGTCGCCGCGCTCGCTCTGGCGGTAGGGCCCCTCGTCCCAGTCGAGCCCGAGCCAGCCGAGCACCCGCAGGATCTCGGCCTCGCTCTCGGGCGTCGAGCGCTCGCGGTCGGTGTCCTCCATCCGCAGGACGAAGGTGCCGCCCGTGTGCCGGGCCACCAGCCAGTTGAAGAGGGCCGTCCGCGCGCCGCCGACGTGCAGGCTCCCCGTCGGGCTGGGGGCGAAGCGCACACGAGCCGGACCGGTGACATCGGGTCTCTCTCGCGCCATCCCGCCTAGGATACCGACGTGCGGTTCGGCGCCCACGTCTCGTCATCCGGTGGGATCAGCAAGGCGATCGGGCGGGGCGTCGACCTCGGCTGCGAGAGCCTGCAGGTCTTCACGCACAATCCGCGCACCTGGCGCCCGATCACGCACAGCGACGAGGAGATCGCCGCTTTCCGCGCGGGCGCCGAGGAGGCCGGCATCGGCCCGGTGGTGAGCCACGGGCTCTACCTGATCAACCTGGGCGCCCCCGACAAGGAGGTCCCCAGCGGCCCGCCCGGCAAGCCCGCCACGGCGATGCGCAACATCTACCGGACCTCCGTGGAGAGCCTGGTGCAGCACCTGACCACCGCCCACGCGCTGGGGCTCGCGGGCGTCGTGCTGCACGTCGGCTCGTTCAAGG
>DATLLV010000050.1:0-4813 GCA_035537655.1 Miltoncostaeaceae bacterium | reverse complement strand
CGCCGCGCGCGCAGGGCCCGCGCGCCCGTCGGCGGATCGGCCTCGACCAGATCGGCCCGCCGCCGCGCCCGCTCGGCCTCGTCCAGGGCGGCGTGGCCGCCCGGGTCGGCCTCGAGGGCGGAGACCAGCGCCTCGAGCTCGAGCGAGGGGTCGTCGCGCCCGGCGGCCGCGCGACGGGCCGTCTCGGCGCGGGCCGCGGCGAGCAGGGCCGCGCGGGCGCTATCCGATGCTGAGGACGAGCTTGCCGAAGTGGTCGCCGGCCTCCTCGCGCGCGTGTGCGGCGGCCACCTCGGCGAGCGGGCGGACGCTGTCGATGACCGGCACCCAGGACGCGTGCTCGGCGGCCGCCAGCAGGCCGGCGAAGTCGCGCGGGCTGCCCATCGTGGTGCCGAGGATCGAGACCTGGCCCATGGTGACCGGCCGCACCGCCATCTCGACCTTGCCGCCGCCGGTGCCGCCGAAGACCACGAGCCGGCCGCCGGGCCGCAGGCAGGCCACGCTGTCGGCCCAGGTCGTTCCCACCGAGTCGACGACGAGGTCGACGCCGCGGCCGCCGGTCATCTCGCGGACCGCCGCCGGCCAGTCGCCGGCCGTGTAGTCGACCCCGCCGTCCGCGCCGAGCTCGCGGGCGCGGTCCAGCTTCTCGGCCGAGGACGAGGTGACGAGCACCCGGCAGCCGGCCGAGCGCGCGAGGTGCAGGGCGATGGTCGCCACGCCGCCGCCGATGCCGATGACCAGCACGGTCTCGCCGGGGCGGATCCGCGCCCGGCTCACCAGCGCGCGGTAGACGGTCAGCCCGGCGAGGGGGAGGGCGGCCGACTCCTCCCACGAGAGCCGGGCCGGCCGCGGGAAGACGTTCGCCGCCGGGATGCGGATGAGCTCGGCGTAGGTGCCGTCGTCGGGGCCGCCGAGGATGCGGAAGCCCGGCTCGGGCGCATCCTCGCCGCCGCCCCAGCCGAGCGCGGGCAGGATCACGACCTCGTCGCCCTCGGCGACGCCCGCGGCGCCGGGACCGAGGCTCCGGACGACGCCGGCCCCGTCGGACCCCGGGATGACGGGCAGGGGGCTCGGGGCGATCCCCTTGCGCACGAACACGTCGCGGCGGTTCAGGGCGGCGGTGCGCAGGGCCACGACGACCTCGCCCGGACCGGGCTCGGGGTCGGGCGCGGGGCCGAGGGCCAGCACCTCGGGCCCGCCGGTCTCGCGAAGGACGACGGCGTTCACGGGCGGCCTCCCGGGCGGACGCGGAGCACGGTCAGCCTAGCGGCGCCAGCCGCGCGGGCGGCGGCTCCACCGCGGGCCGCCCGCCGCCGGCGTCCCAGCGCGCGAACGCCTCGGCCAGCGCCGGGTGGGCGGCGCGCCAGGCCGAGATGTCCAGCCCCAGGTAGCCCTCGGGCGCGTCGCGCAGGCGGCTCCACGAGCGTTCGAGCAGCACGCGCGCGCCGTGGGGGTTGCCGCGCCGGTGGTGCTCGAAGGCGACCGCCCACTGGATCAGGCCCTGCAGGAAGACCATCCGCGGCTCGTCCGAGCGCCGCCATGCCTCCTCGAGCACCTCGTGGGCGTCGAAGAAGCGCCCGGTCGAGTAGCGCGCGACGAAGTCTGCGAGCTGCGGCGGGGGCGCGTCCGCCGCGGCGCCGGTCATCCCGTCGAGGGGCGGGTGACCTCGAGGATCGGGAACGGGTCGAGGCTCGTCCCGGCGCGCTGCCAGGCGACCCGGAGGCTGCCCGCCGATGCGCCCAGCGCCTGGCCGGCGGCGGCCGGGGCGCCGTCGGCGACGCCCGCCGCGTACGAGGCGAGGGGGCCGTAGCCGATGCGGTCGCCCCCGGCGGTCTCGAGCCAGAACGCCACGCCCTGCTCCTGGTCGGCTGCCGCCGAGGCGCGCAGCGTGCCGGCCGCGGCCGCGACCACGTCGGCGCCCGGCGCCGAGGCGATGGTCACGCCGCAGCGGAAGCCGTCGTCGTCGCAGGCGCCCGGCGGCGGCGCGTCGTAGGCCGCGATCGCGCCGACCGGCAGCGCCAGCGGGAAGACGAAGCCCTCCGGGGGCGCCGGCCCGCGCGAGGGCCCGACGCCGCCCCAGGCGGTGACGACCGGCGGGCCGAGGGGCTCGTTCGACGGGGTCGGGGCGGGGACGGCGAGGTCCGGCGGCCGGGTCGCCGCCGAGGCCGTGCCGTCGCAGCCGGGCGCCGCCGCCTGCCCGGCCGCCAGGATCGGACGGTCCGGGTCGCCGCCCAGCGCCGCGTAGTAGGTGCCGACGCCGTTCGTCCAGTTGCGGTTCAGGCCGGCGGGGTCGTTGGCCACGCCGATCGGCGCCCACTTCGACCCGATGGTCGTGAGCGTGGTCCGCCCCTCCGGCAGGTACGACTCGGCCAGCGTGCTCGCGGCCCGCTCGATCGCGTCGCCCTCGTCGGCGAAGGCGATGCCGGGGCCGAGCCCGAACGCGTTGTGGATCGCCTGCGACGGCCCGTAGGTCTCGAGCATTGTCTCGTGGGCCGCGATGGCCACCAGGGCGCGCGGGTCGATCCCGGCGCCGAGCGACGCCCGCACGAACGTCGCGCCCTCCCCGGCCAGCGGGCTGGAGGCGCGCGTCAGCATGGCGTCGATGCCCCCGGAGTCGTCCGGCGAGACGCAGGTCATGTGCTGCACGACGCCCTGGAGCTCCTGGCCCTGGGCGGCGCCGGCGCCGCCGGCACCGAGGGCGGCGGCGGCCCCGAGGGCGGCGATCAGGCTGCGGGCGCGCATCGGCGGCAGTCTAGGCCAGCGGGCGGCCGCCGCGGCCCGCCGGCGGTCACCTCTCGCTACCCTGCACCCGTGGAGCGGCACGACGACGAGGCCCGGCGGCGGCGGATCGGCATCGTCCTGGTGGTCCTGGCGATCGCCCTGTTCATCGCCGAGCTGGTCGCGCTGGCCTTCGGCCTGCTCGAGATCGCGGCCCTGATCTTCGTGATCTTCGTCGGCGGCTGGTTCGCGCTGCGCTCGTACCAGCGCCGCACGGGGCGCGCCTAGCCGCCCTCGAGCAGGACGGCGCTCAGCGAGACGCCGTCGCCGATCGTGAGGACCGTCGTGACCAGGCGCGGGTGGTCCACCGCCGCCAGGGTGAAGGCCGCCAGGGCCGCGGCGCTCTCGTCGCGCTCGCCCTCCGGCCGGGCCACGCGGCCGCTCGAGAGGACGTTGTCGGCCAGGATCAGCCCGCCGGGCCGCACGAGCCGCACCGCCTGCTCGAGGTAGGCCGGGTAGCCGGTCTTGTCGGCGTCGATGTAGCAGAGGTCGTAGGCGCCGCCGGGCAACCCGGGGAGCGTCGCGATGGCCGGCCCGCGGTGGACGCGGACGCGGTCGCCCAGCCCGGCGCGGGCCAGGAACGCCTCGGCCCGGTCGGCGCGGTCCGGGTCGGCCTCGAGCGTGTCCACGCGGCCGCCGGGCGCCAGCGCGCGCGCCATCCAGGCGGCCGAGGTGCCGACGAAGGTCCCGACCTCCAGCACGGCGCGGCCGCCCGTGGCCCGCACCAGGGCCTCGAGCAGCGCGCCGAGGTCGGGGTGGGTCATCATCCGTGCCCAGTCGTCGCCCTCCATCTCGCGGTAGAGCTCCTGCAGGTCGGCCGGCACGCGCGCCAGGCCGTCGAGGTAGGCGGCCAGCGGCTCGTCGATGGGAAGGCGGTCGAGCGCCACGGGGCTACCTCCTGCCGAGGGTCGCGAGGCCGGTGAGGGCCCAGGTGCCGAGCACGATCAGCAGCGCCGACAGCGCCACCAGCGCGGGCCAGAGCTCGGCCCAGCCGAGGCCGGTGAGCTCGGCGGCGCGGGATGCCTCGAGCAGGTAGGTGACCGGGTTGAGGTCGGCCACCGTCGCCAGCCAGCCGGTGAGCACGTCGCGCGGCGCGTAGGCCACCGAGGTGAAGACCGCGAGGAAGACCACCACCTGCATCAGCGGGGCGGCCTGGATCGTGCGCGTCCGCAGGGCCACGCCCATCGCCCAGCAGGCGGAGGCGGCCGAGAACGCGATCGCCAGCAGGTAGAGGGCGATCGTGTCCACGCCCCCCGGCAGGCCGACGCCCCCGATCAGCCCGGCGATCAGGACCACCGTGGTCGTGAACAGGCTGCGCAGGCCGGCGGCCACCAGCGGCCCCGCGATCAGCGTGATGCGCGGCGCCGGGCTCACGATCAGGCGGTCGACGAAACCGCCCTCGATGTCGCGTGCCAGCGTCATGCCGGCGTTGATCCCGGCGAAGCCGGCCCCCATGACCAGGGCGAGCGGGATCGTGAACGCCAGGTACGAGGCGCCCCCGAACGCCGGCAGCAGCCCGATGCCGCGGAAGGCGCCCGAGGTCGCGACCAGGATGAACAGCGGCATCACCAGCGAGGGCAGGAACACCGACGGCATCCGGCGCACCAGGATCAGGCTGCGCCAGGCCAGCCCGCCGCTGACCTCGATGGCGTGGCGCAGGCGGTCCAGCGAGAGCCGGCGCCCGCCGGCCAGCACGGCCGGGTGCGAGGAGGTCGCCATCAGGCCGTCGCCGCCAGCCGGCGCCGGAAGGCCCACCAGCAGGCCGCCACCGAGGCGGTCGCCAGGGCGAGCACCACGCCCAGCCCGATCAGCGTCGGGCGCGGGTCGATGCCGACGATGACCAGGTCGCGCATGGCCTCGACCAGGTAGGAGATGGGGTTGACGTCGGCGACGACCCTGAACCAGCCGGTCATGGTCTCGCGGGGGAAGAACGCCGACGAGAAGAAGAGCAGCACGAAGAAGAGCGGGAACGTGCCCTGGACGGCCTCCGCCGAGCCGGTGCGCAGGGCGAGGATGATCCCCAGGCCGCTGACCGCGA
>DATLLV010000049.1:0-20141 GCA_035537655.1 Miltoncostaeaceae bacterium | reverse complement strand
CGCCGACTGCACGGCGTGGACGATCTCCCGCGCCAGGCCCTCCAGGCGCAGGTCGGGGGTGATCTCCGTCGCGAGCCCCACCGCCAGGCGCGCGTCCTGGCCCACGGCGTAGCCCTCAGTGGGGCGCGCCTCGCGGAGCAGGTCGTCGGCCTCCAGGCGCTCGGACGTCCCGTCCACCTCGATCGTGACCGTCTCGCCGGCGTCGATCGCCCGGGCGGCCTCCTCCGGCGCGAGCGCGGCCACGGCCTGGGCCACCTGCGGCATCCGCTTGCCGAAGCGGGGGCCGAGGCGGCGGTAGTTGGGCTTCAGGGTGACGTCGACCAGCTCCCCCGGGTCGGTGACGAAGCGGACGCGGCGCACGTTCAGCTCCTCGGCGACCAGGTCGACCAGGCTCCCGACCTCCTCCGCCGTGGCGGGTGCGCAGGCCACGACCGCCTCCGCCAGGGGCTGGCGCACCTTCAGCTTCGCCTCGGCGCGGGCGCCGCGGCCCACGGTGACGGCCTCGCGTGAGCTGGCCATCGCGGCCTCGAGGGACGGGGAGTGGCGGCCCTTCGCGCGCGGCCAGTTGGCCAGGTGCACGCTCTCGGGCGCGTCCGGGTCGTGGGCGGCGACGAGCGTGCCCCACATCTCCTCCGCCACGAACGGGCAGAAGGGCGCGACCAGCAGGGCGATGGTGGAGAGGCATTCGTGGAGGGTGTGGAACGCCGCGACTGCGTCGTCGCGGCCGGCGCCCGTTCCGTTCTCGCCGCCCCGGCCGCCCCAGAAGCGGCGGCGGCCCGTGCGGACGTACCAGTTGCTGAGATCGTCGACCAGCTCCTCCAGCAGGCGCCCGGCGCCCGTGGCGTCGAAGTCCTCGAGGCGCTCGGTCACGCCGTCCACCGTCCCGTCGAGCCGCGACAGGATCCAGCGGTCGATCGGCCGCAGGTCGTCCGGCTCGGGCGGCGGGCCGCCCGGCGTCCAGCCGTCGGGCAGCGACGCGTACGTGACCAGGAACGCGTGGGTGTTCCACAGCGTGAGCAGGAAGCGCCGCATCGCCTCGTCGACCGCCTCCAGGCTGAAGCGGAACGAGTCCCACGGGCTCTGCGCGGTCAGCAGGTACCAGCGGAAGGCGTCGGCGCCCTGTCGGTCGAGGACGGTCCAGGGCTCGATGACGTTGCCCTTACTCTTGCTCATCTTCTGGCCCTCGCCGTCGAGCATGAGCCCCAGGCAGACCACGTTGCGGTACGCCGGCCCGTCGAACAGCAGCGTGCTCTCCGCCAGCAGCGAGTAGAACCAGCCGCGGGTCTGGTCGAGCGCCTCGCAGATGAAGTCGGCCGGCAGCTTCCCGGTCAGGTCACCGCCCGTGGCGAACGGGTGGTGGTCCTGCGCGAAGGGCATCGCACCGCTGTCGTACCAGACGTCGATGACCTCGGGCTCGCGCCGCATGACGCCACCGCAGGCGCAGGTCAGGGTCACGTCGTCGACGGACGGCCGGTGCGGGTCGAAGGGCTCGGGCAGCCCGGCCGTCGCCCGCTCCCGCAGCTCCGCGTACGAGCCGACGGGGTCGACGCGGTCGCAGTCGCCGCAGCGCCACAGCGGCAGGGGCGTGCCCCAGTAGCGGTCGCGCGAGATCGCCCAGTCGACGTTGCCCTCGAGCCAGCGCCCGAAGCGGCCGTCGCGCACGCGCTCGGGGTGCCAGCCGATCTCGCGGTTGAGCTCGAGCATGCGGTCGACCAGCGCCGTGGTGCGGATGTACCAGGAGGGCTTGGCGTAGTAGATGAGCGGCGTGCCGCAGCGCCAGCAGTGCGGGTACTGGTGGCGGTGGACCTCGGCGCGGAACAGCAGGCCACGCGCGTCGAGGTCGGCGACCAGGTCGGGGTCGGCCTCCTTCACCGCGCGCCCGGCCCACGGCCCCACGGCGTCGGTGTAGCGCCCGTCGGGGCCCACCGGGTTCGGCGCCGAGAAGCCGTGCTCGCGGGCCACGTTCATGTCGTCCTCGCCGAAGGCCGGCGCGATGTGCACGATGCCGGTGCCGTCCTCGGTCGTGACGAAGGTGGCCGGCAGCACGACGTGGGGGCCGCCGACGTAGGGGAAGGGCGGCTCGTACTCGCGGCCCACCAGGTCGGCGGCACGGATGCGGCGCGACGGCCGGGCGCCCTCGCCCAGCACCCGCTGGACCAGCCGCTCGGCCAGGATCAGCGTCTCGCCGTCGTGCTCGACCGCGGCGTAGGTCACGTCGGGGCTCACCGCGGCGGCCTGGTTGGCCGGCAGCGTCCACGGCGTGGTCGTCCAGACCAGCAGCGACTCGCCCGGCGCGCCGCGCAGGCGGAAGCGCACGTAGACCGAGGGGTCGTCGACCTCCTCGTAGCCCAGGGCGACCTCGTGGCTGGAGAGGGCCGTGCCGCAGCGCGGGCAGTAGGGCACGACCTTGTCGCTCTGGTAGAGCAGGTCGCGCCGGTGCAGCTCGGCCAGGCTCCACCAGACGCTCTCGATGTACTCGTTGTCCATCGTGCGGTAGGCGCGCGCGGTGTCGATCCAGAACCCGATGCGCTCGGTCAGCCGCTCCCACTCGTCGACGTAGGTGAGCACCGACTCGCGGCACAGCGCGTTGAACGCGGCGATGCCGTAGGCCTCGATCTGCGGCTTGCCCGAGATGCCGAGTCGCTTCTCGACCTCGATCTCGACCGGCAGGCCGTGGCAGTCCCAGCCACCCCGGCGGTCGACGAACCGCCCGCGCATGGTGTGGAAGCGCGGGTAGATGTCCTTGAAGACGCGCGAGAGCACGTGGTGGGCGCCCGGGCGGCCGTTGGCCGTCGGCGGGCCCTCGTAGAACACGTACGGCGGCTCGCCGCGGCGGTCCTCGAGGCTGCGCTGGAACACGTTGCGCTCGCGCCAGAAGTCGAGGACGCGCTCCTCCATCGCCACCCAGCCGGACGCCGGGGGCACCTCGCGCCACCGTCCCGAGGTCATGCGGCCAGCGTCGTCCGGGCGTCGAGCCGCTCGCGCACCTCGTGGAAGTCCTCGAACGGGGTGAAGGCCACGCCGTCCTCGGACAGGTCGCGCGCGAGGTGGGCCCGCGCGAACACGACGTCGACCATGCGGGCGACGCAGCGGTCCGAGACCCCGTCGCCGACGAGCACGAGGGTCTCGCCTGCGTGGCGCGTGCGCAGATCGTGGCGCTTGCAGGGGCGCCCACAGAGCGCGCAGCGCTCGCCCCGGTCGGCCCAGACCAGCCGGCAGCCCTCGGGGGTGAACTCGGCGTCGTGGCTGGCGACGTCCAGGTGCCCGAGCCCCCAGCGCGCCAGCACCGCGTCGATCACCGAGCGGAAGCCGGACGACAGCACCACCAGGCGGTGGCCGCGCCGGCGCGTCCACGCGACGAACTCGGGGAAGCCGGCGCGCAGCCCGGCGTCGCGCAGCACCAGCTCGCGCACCTGCTCCGGGGTCGCGCGCACCGAGCTGAACTCCTCCTGCATCGCCTGCTCGAGCGTCAGCTCGCCGGCGCGCAGGCGCGGCTCGATCGCGTCCCAGAGCCCCCGCTCGCCGTACCGCGCGACGATCAGGTGGAGGGTGTCGCGCTCGGTGATCGTGCCGTCGAAATCGCAGGCGATGAGCAGCTTCTCCACCGCCGCGGAGGGTACCAGAGCGGCGTTCGCGGGCCCCGCTAGGATCGGCCGGTGGACCGCCGCGCGATCGCCGTGATCGGCCAGGGCACGCCCGACGAGGGGCCCGCCGCCGAGGCCGCGCGCGAGGTGGGGCGGCTGCTGGCCCGGGAGGGCGCGACGGTGGTCACCGGCGGCCTGGGCGGCGTCATGGCCGCGGCGGGCGGCGGGGCGCGGGCCGCCGGCGGCCGGGTCATGGCCGTCCTGCCGGGCACCGACCGGCGCGAGGCGCGCGAGGCCGACGCCGTGGTGGCGACCGGCGTGGGCGAGGCGCGCGACCTGGCGGTGGTGGCCTCGGCCGACGCGGTCATCGCCGTGGGCGGCGGCTGGGGCACGCTGGCCGAGATCGCCCTGGCCCGCAAGCTCGGCCGCCCGGTGGTGCTGCTGCGCTCGTGGGCGATCGCCGAGCCGGGCGCCCCGGACGGAGCCTCGGCCTGCCCCACCGCCGCCAGCCCCGAGGCGGCCGTCCGCCTGGCGCTCGAGGCGGCGCGATAGCCGCCCCGCGGCCCATCCTGATCCACGGCTCCGGCGGCGATCATCGTGTCTGGGGGCTGCAGACGGCACGCATCGGCGGCGCCGTCGCCGTCGACCTGCCGGGCCACCCGGACGGCAACGCCCTCGACCGGGTCGAGTCGCTGGGCGGCGCGCTCGCGCCGGCCGTCGCCTCGGTCGACGGGCCGCGGGTGCTGGTGGGCCACTCCCTGGGCGGGGTCGTCGCACTCCAGATCGCCCGGATCCGGCCGGACCTGGTCGACGGCCTGGTGCTGATCGCGAGCGGCGCGCGCCTCCCGGTGCCGGCGCCGATCATGGAGCGCGCCCGCGCCGACCCGGCCGCCGAGCGGCGGCGGCTGATGGAGGCGTTCCTCGCCGACGGCGACCGCCCGATCGCCGCCGAGGCGCGCGCGGCGCTCGAGGCCTGCGCCGACGAGACCCTGGCCGCGGACTACGCCGCCTGCGCCGCGGCCGACCTGCGGGGCCGCCTCGCCGACCTCCGCGCTCCGGCGCTGGTCGTGGCCGGCGGCGAGGACCGACTGACCCCGCCCTGGCTCTCCGAGGAGCTGGCCCGCGAGCTGCCGATGGCGCAGATGGTGCTGATCCCGGGCGCCCGCCACATGGTCATGGCCGACGCCGACGGCACCGTGAACCTGCTGATCGCGGCGTTCCTCGCGCGCCTCGAGCTGACCCTGGCGGGCCTGTGACCCCGCCGGGGCCCATCGCGCTGGTCGTAAACCCGGCGGCGACGAAGTCGGGGCCGGCGATCCGCGCCGAGGTCGCGAGCGCGCTGGCGCCGCTGGGGCTGGAGTGGTCCCTCGTCACGACCGGCCCCGGCGACGCGGCCCGCCTGGCCGCCGACGTCGCCGCCCAGGGCGCGGCGGTGGTGGTCTCGCTGGGGGGCGACGGCATCGCCAACGAGGTGGCGGGGGCCCTCGCCGGTGGCCCGGTGGCAATGGCCCCGCTGCCGGGCGGCAACGCGAACGTGTTCTCGCGCGCCATCGGGTGGCCGAACTCGACCCACGCTGCGCTTCCCCCGCTGCGCGCCGCCCTGGAGGCGGGGCGCGTGCGCGAGGCGCGGCTCGGCCTGCTGACCATGGACGGGGGCGAGCGGGTCTTCGCCGTCAACGCCGGCGTGGGCCTCGACGCCGCGACGGTCGAGTGGATCGAGGCCCGCCCCCGCACGAAGCGCCGCCTGCGCCAGGCCGGCTTCGTGCTGGGCGCCGCGATCGCCGCGACCCGATCGGGGCGGGCGCCCCGGTTGCGGGCGTCGGCCGACGGCGGCGAGCCGGTCCTGGCGCGGGCCGTGCTGGCCGCCTGCGGCACGCCCTACACCTACCTGGGTCGCCGCCCCCTCGACCTGGTGCCCGGGGCGGCCTTCGACGGCCACCTGGCCTGGGTCGGGCTCACCCGCATCCGCCCCGGCGAGCTCGCCCGCCTCGGCCTGCGCGCCGCCCGCGGTCGCGAGCTGCCGATCGGCTCCCCCACGCTGGCCGGGGGGGTGTTCACGCGCGAGCTGCTGGTCGAGAGCGACGCGCCCGCGCCGGTGCAGGCCGACGGCGAGCCGCTCGGGCGCCACCGCGAGATCCGCGTGCGCCCCGGCCCGGTGCTGCGGGCGATCGAGCCGCGGGAGGGCTAGGGTGGGCTCCATGAGCCTCTCCGGACGCACCTACGCCGTGCTCGTCGCCGAGGGCGTCGAGGACCTCGAGTACTGGGTCACCGTCATGCGGCTGCGCGAGGAGGGGGCGACGGTCGTGTCGGTGGGCTCCGACACGGACGCCCACCCGGGCAAGAACGGGCTGAAGGTGCAGGCGGACGTCACCGCCGCGGAGTTCGACGGCTCCGACCTCGACGGCCTGGTCATCCCCGGCGGCCACGCCCCCGACAAGATGCGCCGCGACCCCGCCATCCTCGAGCTGGTCCGCTCGGTGCACGACCGCGGGCTGCCGATCGGGATCATCTGCCACGGCGGCAGCGTGGCGATCTCGGCCGGGATCGTCGGCTCGCGCGCCACCGGCTCGCTCGGCATCAAGGACGACCTCGTCCTGGCCGGCGCCGAGTGGGTGGACGAGCCGGCCTTCCGCGACGGCCAGCTGATCTGGGGCCGCGTGGTGGCGGACATCCCAGCCTTCGAGCACGAGCTCGTGGCCGCCCTCACCGAGGCCGCCGGGGGCTGAGCCCCGCGGGGCGCTACGGCGTCCCGGGCGAGCCGTTCGTCGTGGCGTCGAGCCGGCCCGCCGCGATCGCGGCCGGGTCGCCCGCGGCCACCTCGCGGTAGGCGCCGATGCGCCGGTAGCGCTCGCGCCGCAGCCGTCGCCGCTCGGCCGGCGGCTGGGCGCGCAGGTCGCGCAGGGCGCGCGTGATGTAGCCGCCCAGCAGGCGCGCCGCCTCGTCGTGATCGCGGTGGGCCCCGCCCGGCGGCTCGGGCACCACGGCGTCGGCGATGCCCCAGCGGTAGCAGTTGGCGGCCGTCGGCTGGAAGGCCGCGGCGGCGTCGCGCGCCTTGCCGGCGTCGCGCCAGAGGATCGCGGCGCCGCCCTCGGGCGAGATCACCGAGTAGGTCGAGTTCTCGAGCATCATCACCCGGTCGGCGACGCCCAGGGCGAGCGCGCCGCCCGACGAGCCCTCGCCGATCACCACGGCGATCACCGGCACGCGCAGGCGCAGGGTGGTCTGCATGCTGCGCGCGATCGCGCCACCCTGGCCGCGCTCCTCGGCGCCGCTGCCGGGGAAGGCCCCCGGCGTGTCGATGAGCGTGATCAGCGGCAGGTCGAGCTTCTCGGCCAGGGCCATGACGCGCATGCCCTTGCGGTAGCCCTCCGGGCCGGGCATGCCGAAGTTGCGGTAGGTGCGCTCGGCCGTGTCGCGCCCCTTCTGGTGCCCGATCACGGCGACCGGGCCGCCGACGCCGCGGCCGATGCCGGCCACGATGGCCGGGTCGTCGCCGTAGAGACGGTCCCCGTGCAGCTCCTCGAACTCCGGCCACAGGCGGCCGATGTAGTCGAGCGGGTAGGGGCGGTCCTGGTGGCGGGCGAGCCCGATCGTCTCCCAGATCGCGGCGCTGGTCTCGGGCTGTCCGGTCAGGCGGTGCGCGAGGCGCCGCACGAAGCGGCCCCCGCGGCGCGCGGCGACGCTCACTCGACGTCCTCCTCGTCGGCGTCCTCCGGCCGGCGCGGCTTGGCCTTGGCGACGAGCCGCCGCGACAGGTCGGGGAGGTGCTTCGCCACCTCGGCCGCCTTCTCGGCGCGGTGCTGCGCCCAGGTGACGGCCGGCGGCGGGTCGAGGCCGGTCGGCCGGTCGAGGATCGCCAGCACCCTCGCGATGCGGGTCGTCAGGTCGCGGCGGTCGACCACCGCGTCGATCTGGCCCTTGGCCAGCTGGGTCTCGGCCCGGCCGAAGTCGTCCGGCAGCGTCTCGCGCGTGGTCTGCTCGATCACGCGCGGCCCCGAGAAGGCGATCAGCGCCCCCGGCTCGGCGTAGGTCACGTCGCCCAGCGAGGCGAACGAGGCCCAGACGCCGCCGGTGGTGGGGTGGGCGAGGAGGACGATCGTCGGCAGCTCGGCGTCGGAGAGGGCCTCGAAGGCGACCACGGTCTTGGCCATCTGCATCAGCGCGAGCACGCCCTCCTGCATCCGGGCGCCGCCCGAAGCGGTGATCACGACCAGCGGCAGGCCCTTGTCGACGCAGCGCTCGGCGGCGCGGGCGATCTTCTCGCCCACCACGGCGCCCATGCTGCCGCCCAGGAACGAGAAGTCCATCACCGCCGCGACGCAGCGGTGGCCCCGGATCTCGAGCTCGGCGCAGATCAGGGCCTCGTCGCTGCCGCCGCGCTCGGCCTTCTCCACCCGGTCCGGGTAGGGCTGCAGGTCGACGAACTGCAGCGGGTCGCTCGCGCGCAGCTCGGGCCAGAGCTCCACCCAGGGCCCGCCCTCGGCGAGCTGGCCGACGCGCTCGCGCGCCGACACGGCGAAGTGGTGCCCGCAGGTGGCGCAGACGCGCAGGTTGCGGCGCATCTCCTCCGCCCGCCAGTGGCTCTGGCAGCGCGGGCAGGAGCGCTCGTCGGCGGGCAGGCGACGGGGCGGGGCGCTCTCGGCCGGGCGCCGCCGGCGGAGCTTGTCCACCGAGACGGTGATCTGGCGCTTGGTCACTGGTGGTCTGGCTCGGCCAAGGCGGGGATTATGGCAGGGGCCGGTCCCGAGACGCGAGCCACTCCTCGACGCTCGCGCGATAGGCCGGGATCAGGCGCGCCGGGGCACGGGACTCCAGCACCAGCCGCGCGGCCTCGGAGGGGTCGTGCCCGCGCAGGCGCAGCACGGCGTAGGCGACCATCGCCGAGCGCCGGCGTCCCTGCTGGCAGTGGATCAGCACGCCCGCGTCGGGGTCCTCGTCGAGCGCGTCGGCCGCGAAGCGGGCGGCCGGCACCCACAGGCGGGGCGGCTGGTGGCGGCCGTGGTCCCACATCGGCGCCGACATGACGTGGTCCTGGCCCAGCACCTCGCGCTCGGCCCAGAGGTCCTGGGAGATGCGGGTCTGGAAGGGCGCACGGCAGTTCACGACGTGGGTGACGCCCAGCTCGGGCAGGCGCTTGACCGCGCCGCCGACCGGGATGCTGCCGATCGCGAGGCGCTCGCCGTCGATCCAGCTGAACCCCTCGAGCCCGCGCATCGGGCCGTAGAGCCGGGTGCTGGCCCGGTTGTACGCCCCGCGCCAGCCCGGGAGGCGCCCGGAGCTCGCGCTCACAGATCCTCCGGCCGGCCCAGCACGAGGATGGCGTTGTGCCCGCCGAAGCCGAACGCGGTGGACATGGCGATCCGCACCTCGGCCTCGCGCGCTGCGTTGGCCACGTGGTCGACGCCCTCGCACTCGGGGTCGAGGTCGTCGAGGTTGATCGTCGGCGGGACCATGCCCTCCCGGATCGCCAGCGCCGTGAGGGCCGCCTCGACGCCGCCCGCGGCGCCCAGGCAGTGGCCGTGCATCGACTTGGTCGACGAGACCATCGTGCGCGCGGCGGACTCGTCGCCGAGGGCGCGGCGCAGGGTCCGCACCTCGGCGCTGTCGCCGACCGGCGTCGACGTGGCGTGCGCGTTCACGTAGTCGACCGCCGACGGAGCCACACCGGCGTCGCCGAGCGCCATCGCGACCGCCGCGGCCGGCGCCTCGCTGGTGGGGTCGGGCTCGGTGAGGTGATGGGCGTCGCCGCTGAGCCCGTAGCCGAGGATCTCGCAGATCGGCTCGGCCCCGCGCCCCTGGGCGTGGTCGAGCCCCTCGAGCACCAGGATGGCGCCCGCCTCGCCCATCACGAAGCCGTCGCGGCCGCGGTCGAAGGGGCGGCTCGCCGCCTCGGGGGCGTCGTTGCGGGTGGAGAGCGCCCGCATCGCGTTGAAGGCGGCGAGGCCGGTCCTGGTCACGGTGGCCTCGGCGCCGCCGGCCAGCATCGCGTCGGCGCGGCCGCTGCGGATGTGCTCGGTCGCTTCCCCCAAGGCGTGGTTGCCCGAGGCGCAGGCGGTGGACGGACACGTCAGCGGGCCCTTCAGGCCGAGCTCCATCGAGACCTGGCCCGCGCCCATGTTCGCGATCACCAGCGGGATGAACAGCGGCGAGACACGGTCGGGGCCGCGGTTCTCCACGACCAGCGTCTGGGTGACGAAGCTGTCGAGCCCGCCGATGCCGCAGCCGACCGCGGCGCCGACCCGCGCCGCCGATGCCGGCGACACGCTCAGCGCGGCGTCCTCGACGGCCAGGCGCCCGGCCGCGACCGCGAGCTGGGCGAACAGGTCCATGCGCCGGGCGGCGCGCCGCTCCATGAAGTCGGTGGGGTCGAAGCCCTTGACCTCGCAGGCGATGGTCGACGCCGTGTCGACCGGCTCGTAGCGCTCGATCGGCGCGGCGCCGCTGCGGCCCGCGACGGCCGCGGCCCAGTTCTCCTCGCGACCGATGCCGAGCGAGGTCACCAGGCCGACGCCGGTCACCACCACCCGCCGGCGGCCGTTCCCGTCCCGCAGCGGGCTCACGAGGCCCCCAGGCCGCCGTCCACCGACAGCACGGCGCCCGTGACGAATGCCGCGTCCTCCGAGCAGAGGAACGCCACCGCGCCGGCCACGTCCTCGGGCTCGCCGAGGCGGCCGAGCGGGGTCGCGCCGAGGATCGCGTCGCGCTGCTCGTCGGACAGTCCCGCCGTCATGCCGGTGGCGATGTAGCCGGGCGCGACGGCGTTGACGCGCACGCCGCGCGGGCCGACCTCGCGGGCCAGCGCGCGGACCAGGCCGATCAGCCCCGCCTTGGCGGCGGCGTAGTTGGCCTGGCCCGGGTTGCCGGTCACCCCGACGATGGACGAGACGGCCACGATGCTGCCCGCGCGCCGGCGCAGCATGCCGCGCAGCGCCGGGCGGGCGGTGAAGAACGCGCCCGTGAGGTTCGTGTCGATGACCGCGCCCCAGTCGTCGGCGCTCATCCGCACGGCCAGCCCGTCGCGGGTGATGCCGGCGTTCAGCACCAGGGCGTCGAGCGGGCCGAGCGTCTCCTCGACGGCCTCCACCAGGCCGGCAGCCTGCGCCTCGTCGGCGACGTCGGCGGCGTGGACGTGGGCGCGCCGGCCGGCGGCCTCGACGGCGGCCATCGTGGCGGCGGCGCCCTCGGCGTCCGAGGCGTAGCCGACCCCGACGTCGAAGCCGCCCGCGGCCAGCGCCCGCGCGCAGGCGGCGCCGATCCCGCGGCTCGCGCCGGTGACGAGCGCGACGGGCATCAGGCGGCCAGGGCCTCCACGTCGTCCGGCTCGCCCACCTGGGCGACGGCGGCGTCGCGCCGAACGCGCTTCACGAGCCCCGACAGCACCCGGCCGTGCCCGACCTCGACGAAGCGGTCGGCGCCCGACTCGAGCGCGACGGCCACCGCGTCGCCGAAGCGCACCGGCGAGGTGAGCTGGTCGAGCAGCACCTCGCGCATGCGGCCGGGCGGCTCGAGGGCGCAGGTCGTGGTCGAGAGGAAGGGCGGGTCGGGCGCCGCGGGCTCCCAGGCGGCCAGCGCGGGCCGCAGGCGCTCCGCGGCCGGGGCCATCAGGGGCGAGTGGAAGGCGCCGTCAACCTGCAGGCGGCTCGCGCGCCAGCCGCGCTCGGCGGCCGCGGCGAGCAGGCGCTCCACGCCGGCCTCGGTGCCCGAGACGACGACCTGACCGGGGCAGTTGAAGTTGGCGGGCCAGACCTCGCCGGCCGCCTCGGCCAGCGCGCGCGCGTCGTCATCGGCGACGCCCAGCAGGGCCGCCATCGCCCCCGGCGCCGCCCGGCCGGCGGCCCGCATCGCGGCCCCGCGCTGGGCGACGATCCGCAGCGCCTCCGGGTAGCCCATGGCGCCCGCGGCGACGAGGGCCGAGTACTCGCCCAGCGAGTGACCCATCACCAGGTCCGGGCGCAGGCCGGCGTCGGTCGCCACCCGCCACGCGGCGACGGAGGTGGCGAGCAGCGCCGGCTGGCACACGTCGGTGGCCGTGAGGCGCTCGGCGGGGCCGGTGAAGCACACCTCCGAGAGCGCGTAGCCCAGGGCGTCGTCGGCCTCCTCGAATGCCAGCCGGGCTGCCTCGAAGCGCTCGGCCAGGGCCCGGCCCATGCCGACGGCCTGGGCCCCCTGGCCCGGGAAGAGCGCGACCGTCGTCACGCCGCGATCGGCTCGTAGCGGCAGATCGTCGAGGCCCAGGTCAGGCCGCCGCCGAACCCGGCCAGCAGCAGCATGGCGCCGGGCCGCAGCCGGCCCTCGTCGCGCGCCTCGGCCAGCGCCAGCGGGATCGAGGCCGACGAGGTGTTGCCGTAGCGCTCGAGGTTGTTGTAGACGCGCTCGTCCGGGACGCCCAGGCGCCGGGCGGCGACCTCGATGATGCGGCTGTTGGCCTGGTGGGCGACGAGCAGGTCGATCTCGTCGATCGAGATCTCCAGGGCCTCGAGCAGGCGCTCGGCGGACTCGACCATCACCCGGGTGGCGAAGCGGAAGACCTCCGGCCCGTCCATCTTGATGCAGCCGTCCGTCGGCGCCGGCCCCGCGCTGACCGGCTGGCGGCTGCCGCCCGCCGGGATGATCAGCTGCTCGGCGCCCGACCCGTCGGCGCCGAGGTCGAAGGCCAGGAAGCCGGTCGTCTCCTCGGGGTCGCCGCGGGTGATCAGGGCGCCGCCGGCGCCGTCGGCGAAGAGGATGCAGGTGGCGCGGTCGTCGTGGTCGGTCACCCGGGAGAGCACCTCGGCCCCCACCACCAGGACCGTCCGCGCGATCCCCGCCTCGATCAGGCCCGTCGCCTGGGCCAGCCCGTAGACGAAGCCCGAGCAGGCGGCCGAGAGGTCGAACGCGGCCGCGTTGCGGGCCCCCAGGCGGTCGGCCACCAGCGCGGCCGTCGAGGGGAAGAGGTGGTCGGGGGTCGCGGTCGGCACGATGACCATGTCGAGCTCGGCGCCCTCCACCCCGGCCGACTCGAGGATCCGCTCGGCCGCGGCCACCGCGAGGTCGCTCGCGGCCTGGTCGGGCGCGGCGTAGCGCCGCTCGCGGATGCCGGTGCGGGTGACGATCCACTCGTCGCTCGTCTCGACGCGCCGGGCGATGTCGTCGTTCGTGACCACGGTCTCGGGGGCGTAGCCGCCCAGCGCCGCCAGCCGCGCGCGGACGCGCGCCCCGTTCCGGCTCGAGATCACGACGGCGCCCCCGCCGTCGCCGCGTCGACCAGCGCGAACCTGAGGGTGGTCTCGCAGGCCGTCTCGCCGTCCACGCTCGCCGTCGCCTCGCCCTCGCCCAGCGGCCCGCGGCGGCGGGTGAGGCGCGTCTCCAGCACCAGCTCCTCGCCCGGCCGCACGACGCGGCGGAAGCGCGCCCGCTCGATGCCCGCGAAGAGCGCGAGCTTGCCCGCGCTCTCGGGCTCGGCGAGCGCCGCGATGGCCCCGGTCTGGGCGAGGGCCTCCACGATGATCACCCCCGGCAGGATCGGGTTCCCCGGGAAGTGCCCCTCGAAGAAGGCCGCCGCGGGGTCGACGCGCCACCGCGCCCGTGCCGACTCCCCCGGCGCCAGGTCGAGGATCTCGTCCACGAACAGGAACGGCGGACGGTGCGGGAGGAGGTCCGTCGGGTCCGGGAGGCGATCGGGCACGATCCGGCGGATGGTAGCCCATCGGCGGCGGCCGGGCGCCCGCCGTCCGCTATCCTCGGGAGGGCGGTGACACGCATCCTGCGCGCCCTGCTGTGCGGCCTTACGATCGCCCTCGTGGCGGGGGCGACAGGCGTCGTCGCGCAGGCCGCGACGCCCTCCGAGACCGGCGCCGCGGCCCCGCCCGTACGCCTCGTCGAGCTGGACGGGCCCCTCGACCGCGCGGCCGCCGTCTTCCTCTCGCGCGAGATCGACGCCGCGGGCGCCGCGGGCGACGCGCTCGTGCTGATCCGGCTCGACGGGACGAGCGGCCCCGCCGACGACATGCGCGACGCCCTCGACGCCGTCGGCGGCTCGGCCGTGCCGGTCGCGGTCTGGGTGGGCCCGGACGGCGCCGGCGCCGAGGGGACCGCGCTGGCGCTGGCCGCCGCCGCCGACCAGACCGGGATGGCCCCGGGCGCCACGCTGGGCTCGGCGACGCCCGTCGACGACCCCGAGGCCGCGGACCTGGTCGCGGCCGCGGCCGATGAGAACGGTCGCGACGCGCGGTCGTACCGGGAGATGACGGCCGACGGCCTCACACTGACGGCGCCCGACGCGCTCGCCCGGGGCGCGGTCGAGACGGTCCAGGCCACCCTCCCGGGCTTCACGGCGTGGCTCGACGGCCGCCCCGGCCGGGCGGGGCCGATCGAGACCGCCGGCGCGCCGGTCCAGGAGCGTGGGATGCCCTGGTACCTCGAGGCGCTGCGGGTGCTGACCGACCCGAACCTGCTCTTCTTCCTGCTGCTGCTCGGGCTCGCGGGCGTCGGCTTCGAGCTGCTGCACCCGGGCGGGTTCGTGCCCGCCGCGGTCGGCGGCCTCTCGCTGCTGCTGGCCGCCGCGGGCCTCGCCGCCGCGCCCTTCCACTCGGCCGGCATCGCCCTGATCGCGGTCGGCGTGGGCTTCTTCGTCATGGAGATCCAGATCGGCGGCGTGGGCGCCTACGCGGCTGTCGGCATCGCCGCCCTCGCGGGCGGCGGCGTCGTGCTGCTCGGCTCGGACGACCCGGCCCTCGCGCCCTCCGTCGGGGTGATCGTGGCGACCGCAGCCGTCGTCGGGGGCGCCTTCGCCGTCGCCGCGCGCGTGGTCCGGCGTGCGCGGCGGCGCCCACCGCCCGGCGGGGGGGCGGGCCTGGTCGGCCAGATCGGGCGTGCCCGCGCCGCGATCGGCCCAGGGATCGGCTCCGTGCTGGTGAACGGTGAGATCTGGGCCGCCCGGGCGACCGACGGCGCCGTCATCCCGGCGGGGACGGGTGTGCGCGTCGTTACAGTTCAGGTGGACGACCTCACGCTGACCGTCGAACCCAGAGAGGGGTGAGCCTAATGGCCGCCGCCGTCGTCGTGATCATCCTGCTCGTCATCGGGCTGATCTTCCTGTTCGCCTCGGTGAAGGTGGCCCGGGAGTACGAGCGCGGCGTGGTGTTCCGCCTCGGGCGCCTGATCGGCATCAAGGGGCCGGGGCTCTTCATCCTCATCCCCTTCATCGACAAGGCCGTGAAGGTCGACCTGCGGACCGTGACGCTGAACGTCCCGCCGCAGGAGGTCATCACCCGGGACAACGTCACCGTGAAGGTCAACGCCGTCGCGTACTTCCGCGTCGTCGACGCCTCGAAGGCGATCGTGCAGGTCGAGAACTACCTGGTCGCGACCTCGCAGATCGCCCAGACGACCCTGCGCAGCGTGCTGGGCCAGGTCGACCTCGACCAGCTGCTGTCGGAGCGCGACCAGATCAACGAGCGCCTCCAGACGATCATCGACGAGCAGACCCACCCCTGGGGGGTCAAGGTGTCGGTGGTGGAGGTCAAGGACGTCGAGCTGCCCACCACGATGCAGCGGGCCATCGCCCGCCAGGCCGAGGCCGAGCGCGAGCGGCGCGCCAAGATCATCGCCGCCGACGGCGAGTACCAGGCCTCGGAGAAGCTGGGCCAGGCCGCCGCCATCATCCGCTCGGAGCCCGGGGCGCTCCAGCTGCGCTACCTGCAGACCATGAACGAGATCGGGTCGTCGGAGCGGACGACCACGCTGATCCTGCCCTTCCCCGTCGAGATGCTGGAGGCCCTGACCGGGTACTCCTCCAGCAGGGTCCCAAGCCGCGACGGGTCCAACGGGGCCGGCTGACGAGAGGAGCGCCGCAGTGCGCGCGATCTGGAACGGGTTCATCAGCTTCGGCCTGGTCACCATTCCGGTGTCCGTGGGCCTCGCGCAGCAGCGCAGCGACATCAGCTTCCGGACGCTGTCGCGCGAGACGCTCCAGCCGGTCAAGCAGAAGCGCTGGGACCCCGAGCGGGACGTCGAGGTCACGCCGGACGAGACCGTCAAGGGCTGGGAGGTCTCGAAGGGCCGCTACCTGCCGGTGGAGGACGCCGAGCTCGAGCGGTTCGCCGCCCGGCAGGAGAAGACCATCCAGATCCTGGGCTTCGTCGAGCTGAGCGACGTCGACCCGGTCTACTTCGAGCGCGCCTACTGGCTCGAGCCTCAAGAGCGCGCCGAGCGCCCCTACGCGCTGCTGATCCGCGCGATGGAGGAGAGCGGCCGCGCGGCCATCGGGCGCTTCGTGCTCTCCACGAAGGAGCACCTCGTGCTGCTGCGCCCGGCCGGCGGGATCCTCACGCTCGAGACGCTCTACTACCCCGAGGACGTGCGCATCCGCGACCAGCGCGAGATCTCCGAGCGCCTGGAGGGCGTGGAGGTCTCGAAGGAGGAACTGGCGATGGCGGAGCAGCTCGTCGGGGGGCTCGCGCGGGAGTTCAAGCCGGAGGAGTACCCCAACGAGACCCGCGCGTCGCTGCTGGAGTTCCTCCAGGCGAAGGCGGCCGGTGAGGAGATCGCCGAGCCGGAGGAGGTCCGCGAGCCCGCCCCGGTGGTCGACCTGATGGCCGCCCTGAAGGCCAGCCTGGCGGCCGCGGGCGGCGACGGCGCCGCCGAGGAGGAGGCGCCCGCGCCCAAGGGCAAGGCCGCGAAGGACGAGGACGGCGACGACCAGCTCTCGATCGAGCAGAGCCGCCTGCGCGGCGTCAAGGGCGGGGGCGAGGGGGGCAAGGCCAAGGCCGCCAAGGCGCCGGCCAAGAAGGCCGCGACGCAGCGCCGCCGGAAGGCGTCCTGAGCCCCGTCCGGCGGGACCCGCTCTCCGACGAGCCGGTCCTGCTGGCCCCGGCGCGGGCGGCCCGGCCGCACGACGTCGGCCGGCCCTCGGCGGTCGCCGGCTGCCCCTTCTGCGACGGCAACGAGGCGGAGACGCCGCCCGAGACCCAGGCCGTCCGGCCGCGCGGCGGAGCGGCCGACACGCCGGGCTGGCTGGTGCGGGCCATCCCCAACAAGTTCCCGGCGGTCGGCCCGGACGAGGGGGTCCACGAGGTGATCGTGAACACGCCGCGCCACGTGGTCCGCTTCGGCGACCTGACCGACGACGAGGCCGACCTCGCCGGTCGGGTCTGGGCCGACCGCATCGCCGCCGTCGAGGCCGACCCGCGCGGCCTCTGGCCATTCCTCTTCCTGAACCAGGGGGCCGCCGCGGGGGCGTCGCTGCAGCACACCCACGCCCAGCTCGTCGGCCTGCCGCTCGAGCCACCGCGGCTGCTCGCCCGCGAGCGGGCCTTCGAGGAGCCGAGCCACTGCCCGGTCTGCGCCGACATCGAGGGCGCGGTGGCGGCGGGCCGCGTCATCGACGAGGCCGAGGGCCTCGTCGCGTGGTCGCCCGAGGTGCCGCCCCTCACCGGCACCCTGCGGATCGGCCCGGCGGCCCACCTGGCCGACTGGACCGCGCCGCCGGGGCCCGGCGCGGCCGCGCGCTTCCTCCGCCGCCAGGCCGCCGTGGTGGGCGAGCGCCTGGGCGCCGAGGCGATCAACCTCTGGCTCCACCGCAGCCGGCCGGCCGGGGGAGGCCGCTACCACTGGCACGTCGACCTGATCCCGCGCCTCGGCACGCTCGCGGGGCTCGAGCTCGGCACCGGCGTCGTCGCCGTCGCGCTCTCACCGGACGAGCTCGCCGGTCGCCTCCGGGACACCGCCGCGGCGGCTCGCCCAAACCCGTAGCCGGCCCCCGCCGCGCGCGCCGCCCCCGGCCTCGGCCTCCTCGATGCGCCCGGTCAAGCGCACCAGGCCCAGCTCGAGCTCGCGCACCCAGTGCCGCAGCACCAGCAGCCGCACCAGCGCCTCGCGGCCCGCCTCGTCGGCCGACGGGGACGCGGCGCAGCGCGCGACGAGGGCGGTGTCGTCAGGCGGGGCAGGCACCCGGGGCGGCGGGTGGCCTTCCCGCAGGGCGGCCGCGGCGGCGCGGTACCGCGCCGCGGCGGCCTCCGTGCGCCCGAGCAGCGCGGCGGTGAGCGGGGTGCACCCGACCGGCGGCGCGCCGGCCCCGGGCACCTCCTCCAGCCAGACGATCGAGTACCAGACCACGCCGGCGTCGGCGAGGAGGGCGGGCCAGAGCTCGTCCGGCGCGTCTGCCGCGGGACCGCGCTCGCCGAGCGCGACGGCGAGGTCGTCCTCCGCCCGGCGGGCGGCCGTGAGGGTCGCGGCGCGGAGGACCGCCGGGTCCTCCCCCCGGCCCCGCCCCAGCTCGCGCCGGGCGGCCGACTCGACCTCCTCGACGGCCCGGTCGACGACGTCCGCGACCGCTCCGGGCAGCTGGCCGGCGGCGCCCCGCGGCCACGCGATCAGGCCGATGGCAACGCCCACCAGCGCGCCCGCCACCACGTCCTGGACGCGCACGAGCGCCAGCGTCCAGTCCGAGGGCGCCAGCAGGCTGAACAGCACGACCACCATCACGGTGAACGCCGCCTGGCCCGCCACCACCCCGCCGGCCCGGGCCGCGTAGACCGCCGCGCCGATCACGAGCCCGAGCAGGGCCACGTAGAGGTGGCTGTCGGCCTCCGCCCCAAGGATCACCACGATCGAGACCACGAAGCCGACCGCGGTGCCGAGGACCGCGCGCCGGGCCGTGACGCTCGTCGCCGACGCGGTGGTCCGGACGACGGCGAGCGTGGCGAGCACGACCCAGAAGCCGTGCTGCAGGTCGAGGGCGTGGACCAGCGCCAGGGCCAGGGCCAGCGCGACCCCGAGCCGGAGCGCGTTGCGGAGGTAGACGGACCGGAGGGTGAGGTTGGCGCGCAGCCGCCGCGCCGCCTCCTCGAGCACGGGCTCGTCGAGGAGCTGGATGACGGCCGGCTCCACGCTCTTGGGCCGGCGGCCGGCAACGATCTCCGCGTCCAGCGCGGCCAGGGTCGCCGCCTGGGCGACCTCCCCGGCGATGGCCCCCTCCTCCGCCTCGCGGGCGACCATGCCCGGGTCGGCCTCGGCCACCCGGGCCGCGATGGCCGCCCGCGCCTCAGGCACGCTCGCCCACCACCGGCGCGCGAGTGCGGCCGGCTCCTCGGACGGGCGCCGGCCGGCCAGCGACTCGGCCGTCGCCCCCAGCCCGGCCTCCGCCGCGTCGAGGAACCCCTTTCCGGGCCCGGACGGCGGCGGGCCGTACCGGACCACCTCGGCGATCCGGTCCAGCAGGCGGTCGAGGTCGAAGACTAGCCGCAGGATGGCGCGGTGGCGGGCGGTCGGCTCGGACGGGCGGTGGGCGAGGTCGCCGAGGCGCGCGCGTGCGGCGCGCACCTCCGTGCGGGCCGCGGCGAGCGAGGCCTCGCGGTCCTCCGTCTCGGCGCCGAGGCAGGCGGCCAGGGCGGCGGCGGCGCGCCCGAGCGGCCGCCCGGCGTCCCGCACCGGCCGGGCGGGCCACAGGAGGACGCTCGCGGCCGCGGCCAGCGCCCCGCCGACGAGCGTGCCGGCCAGGCGCGAGTCCATGGCGCCATCGGGCGCGGGGATGCCGGCGGCGAGCACCGCGAAGAGGATCACCGCGTTCGAGCCGGCCACGAAGTAGCCGCCGAGGACGGTCGCGTAGGCCACCGCGAAGGCCATAGCGCCGATGGCCACCGGGCCGCCCCAGCTGCTCTCCGACACCGCCGTCCCGAGCGACACCAGCGCGAGCGCGACGGCCAGAGTGACGGCGAAGGCCGCGAGCCGCGCGCGGATCGGCCCCCCGTAATCGGCGAACGCCAGCAGCGCCATCGCCGTGAACGCGGCGAAGACCGCGAACTGGGGGTCTTCGAGGACGTAGCGGCCGATCGCGAACCCGGCCGAGACGGCGACGGCCGCGCGGATGCCTGCCTGGAGCGCCGGCCGGTCCACGGCGGCGAGGCGACGGGCCGCCACGTGTCAGCGCGCGGAGGGGGCCTCGCGGGGGATGCCGGCGACCTCGTACGCGTCGGCCTCGTCGAGCGTCTCGCGCTCCAGGAGCGCCTCGGCGAGCGCGGTCAGGCGCTCGCGGTTCGCCGTCAGCAGCCGCAGGGCGTCGGCGTAGCACTCCTCGACGATGCGGCGCACCTCCTCGTCCACCAGCTCCTGGGTGTGCGGCGAGGGCCCCGATCCGGTCCCCGGGAAGAGCAGCGGCTGGTCGTCGGGCCCCGGCAGCACGGAGACGGGGCCGATCTCGCCCGACATGCCCCAGCGGCCGACCATGCGCCTCGCGATCGCGGTCACCTGCTCCAGGTCGGACTCCGCCCCGGTCGTGACGTCCTCGTACACCAGCTCCTCGGCGGCACGCCCACCCAACGCGCCGGTGATGCGGCCCCGCAAGTAGTCGGCGCCGTAGCCGTACCGGTCGCTGTCGGGCGCCTGGAACGTCACGCCGAGAGCGCGGCCGCGCGGGACGATCGAGATCTTGCGGACCGGGTCGGCCCCCGGCAGCAGCATGCCGAGCAGGGCGTGCCCGCTCTCGTGGTACGCGGTGCGCTCGCGCTCCTCGGGCGAGAGCATGATCCGCCGCTCGGTGCCGAGGACGAGCTTCTCGATGGCCTCGGTGAAGTCGTGCTG
>DATLLV010000048.1:0-8698 GCA_035537655.1 Miltoncostaeaceae bacterium | reverse complement strand
CCGCGAGCCCCGTGTACTCCATCCCGACGTCGTACTGGTCGGAGAAGAAGTAGGGGATGCGGTCGTAGGGCTCGTCGGCGCCGAGCATGCTCCGCGCCGCCGCCGGGCCCTGGTTGAGCGCGTTGGCCCAGTGCTCGACGCGCACCGTGCGTCCGAAGAACGGGTGGGCGGCCCGGGCGGCGTCGCCGGCGGCGTGGACGCCGGGCGCGCTCGCGCGCAGGCGCTCGTCGACCAGGACGCCGTCGTCGACGTCCAGGCCCGCCGCCTCGGCGAGCGCGGTCCGCGGGGTCACGCCGACGCCGACGACGACGGCCGCGCAGTCGATCGCCCGCCCGTCGGCGAGCCGCACGCGCTCGACCCGGCCGGCGCCCTCGAAGGCCTCGACCGCGGCCCCGGGCAGCAGCTCCACCCCGCGCTCGCGGTGCAGGTCGCCGTAGAAGGCCCCCATCTCGGGGCCGAGGACGGCCTGGAGGGGGACGTCCATCCGCTCGAGCAACGTGACCTCGACGCCCGCGGCGCGGGCCGAGGCGGCCACCTCACAGCCGATCCACCCGGCGCCGACCACGACGAGCGGCCCGCCCTCGGCCAGGGCGCCGCGCAGCCGCTCGCAGTCGGCGAGGTCGCGCAACTGGAGGACGCCGTCGAGGTCGGCGCCGGGGACGGGAAGGCGCCGCGGCTCGGCTCCGGTGGCGAGCAGCAGCCGGTCCCACGCGAGCCGGCCGCCGCCGGCGAGCGTCACCGTGCGATCCCGCGTGTCGATCGCCTCGACGGCGGTCCCCGTGAGCAGCTCGATGGAGCGCCCCTCGTAGAAGCCCGCCGCGTGGACGTGGGCCGCCTCGCGCTCGCTCTCGCCGCGCAGGTACTCCTTCGACAGGGGCGGGCGCTCGTAGGGTCGCTCGGGCTCGTCGCCGATCAGGGTCACGCGCCCGTCGTAGCCCTCGTCGCGCAGCGTCTCCGCCGCCTTCGCGCCGGCCAGGCCGGCGCCCACGATCACGATGCTCCGGGGGGTCGTCACCGCTCCTCCTCAGGTCCGTCCGGGCGCGCCGCGCCGCCCGATCAGCTCGAAGAACTCCTGGCGGGTGCGCGGGTCCTCGCGCAGGCGGCCGCGCACGGCCGACGTGGTGGTCGTGGCCCCCGGCTGGCGGACGCCGCGCAGGCTCATGCACATGTGGGTCGCCTCGATCACCACGCCGACGCCGCGCGGGCGCAGCTCGTCCTCGAGCCAGTCCGCGACCTCGGCCGTCAGCCGCTCCTGCACCTGCGGGCGCCGCGCCCAGTGCTCCACCACCCGGGGGAGCTTCGAGAGCCCGACGATGCGCTCGCCGGGCAGGTACGCCACGTGGGCGACGCCCACGAAGGGCAGCAGGTGGTGCTCGCAGAGCGAGGAGAAGGCGATGTCCGACACGACGACCAGCTCGTCGTAGCCGCCGTCGTTGGGGAAGGTGGTGGCCCGGAACGGCTCCGGGGTGAGCAGCTCGGCGAAGGCGCCGGCGACCCGGCGGGGCGTCTCCCGCCGCGCCTCGGCGGTGAGGTCGACGCCCAGGGCGTCGAGCAGCTCCGCCACGGCGCGCTCGGCGCGCTCGTGGTCGACGCCCCCGGCCGGCGCCGCCACCAGGGCCGCGGCGTCGACGGCCCGCATCAGCGGGCCACCAGCGCGCGCAGGCTCGCGTGCTCCTCGCGGCAGGCGGGGCATCCGGCCAGGTGGGCGCTCATGCCGGGCACGGCGCCGTCGTGGTCGCCGCCCGCGAGCTCGAGGTCGACGTAGCGGTCCAGCTGGTCGAAGCACTCGTCGCAGCCGATCTCCGGCCCCGCGGGGCCCAGCAGCCGCTGGAGCGCCTCCATCACGTCCGGGCGGTCCATCAGCTCGTCCTTTCCAGCCAGTCGGGGGCGATGCCCTCGGCGGTCAGCTCCGCGCGCAGCTTGCGCCGCGCGTCGTGCAGGGTCTTGTAGAGGGCGCCGCGCGTCGAGCCGAGGCGCTGGGCGAGCACGTCGATCGGCACCCCGTTGAGCGCGAGGGCGACGAGCACCTCGCGCTGGCGGGGCGTCAGCGCCTCGCGGATCGCGCGGGCCACTGCGCCGAGCACCTCGGCCTGCACCGCGTCCTCGTGGGGCGTGGGCTGCTGGGCCGCCAGCAGCGTCCAGCTCTCGGGCTCCATCGGCACCTCGCGGCCCTGCCACGCCCGCCGCCGCAGCCTCACGGCCGACTCGAGCAGGGCGAACTTGTAGGCCCAGGTCGTGAAGCGGCTGTCGCCGCGGAAGTCGTCCAGGCGGCGCAGGACCCCCATCAGCGCGTCGTCGGCCGCCTGGGTGGCGATGTCCTCGAGCTCGTCGCCGCGCACGTGGGCCAGCGCCTCGCGGCGGCGGCCGACCTCGAACCGCGCCGCCCGCAGCAGGAGCGCGTGCAGGCGGCGCACGGCGTCGTCGTGGAGCGCCCCGCCCCCGCGCAGGTCGCGAAGCCACCGCCGCGACTCGGGATCGTGCGGCGTCACGGTCCTGGACGCGGCCGGCGCACGGCGGGACCGTAGCGGCGCGCGGCCCGGCGTGGGCGTGGCGAGGATGCTCATGGCCCGTTGGTGCCGGCGCGCGCCCGGTTCTTACCCCGCCGCCCCGAAGCGGGCGGGGAAGCGGGCCGTGATGCCGGACGAGAGCATGTCCGCCATCTCCAGGGCCTGGCGCTGCACCGCGCCGTAGGCCCGCACGTCGCCGGCCCAGTCGCCGGTCAGGCGCGCCACCGCCTCCGAGGTGGTCAGGGCCAGGTGGCGGCGCATCATGCTGCGCATCTCCCGCCGCGGCCAGTGGGCCGGGTCGGCGGTCGCGAGGAAGCCGGCGATGCGGTCGCCGTTGCCGCGCCAGCGCGCCTGGGCCTGCGCCAGCGCCGGCGCGTCGCCGGCCTTCGCGGCGGTCAGCACGTCGACGGCGATCAGGATGTGCTCGCGCAGCAGCCCGGTCAGGCGCCGGCCGGCGTCGCGCCCGTAGAACGGCGCGATCGCGTCGCCGATGTCCGTCTGGTTGCGCAGCAGGCGGGCCTCGCTCGCCGGCAGGCTTGGCAGTCCGGCGGCGAAGTCGACGATGACCTGGCGCGTCCAGGTGATGTGCTCCTCCCACAGGCGGCGCATGTCCGTGCGCAGGGCCACCGCCCGCGGCGTGGCGACGGCGTGGGCGGCGTGCGCCTGGGCGTCGGCAACGGCGGGACCGCCGCCATGGGCGCCGAGCGCGATCAACGCGGCCCCCAGCGCGGCGGCCGCGACCAGCGCGGCCAGAGCGGGACGGGTCCTGCGGGTCATGGCGTCCTCCTAGGGGGTGTTGCCTGCCCCGTTGGTGACGCCCCGGCCCGCCGCCTTACCCGGCGTCCGCGGTGGAGGATGCCGCGGGCGGGCTATCGCGCCGCGACCAAACCGGGGTACAGTCGCGCCGCCTGGCGAGCGACGAGAGAGGGCGGCCATGGCTGAGGAACTTCGGATCGGACCCGTGAACGTGAAGGAGCGCGGCCCCCTGGTGGTGTGGCTTCTGATCGTGGTCACCCTCGGCATCTACGGGCTGGTGCACTGGTACAAGATCAACCGCGAGATGCGGGACTACTCCGAGCACGCGGGCGCGCCGCTCGGCAACGACCCCGCGCTGAGCCTGCTGGCCCTCTTCCCGGGAGGGATCGTCATCGTGCCCGCCATCTGGACCTGGGTGACGACCACCCAGCGGGCCCAGGCCGTGCGCCGCATGGCGGCGGGGGACGCCGCGACCGAGGTGCCGTCGGTGTTCCTCGGCGTGCTGCTGGGGTTCATCTACGCGACGAACCACCCCTACCTGCAGTCGTCGCTGAACGCCACCTGGCGGATGGCCGGCGCGACGAGCGCCGTCGCCGCGGCGCCGCCCGAGGAGTCGCCGCCGGCCGAGCCGGCGTCCTGACGCCGGGACGCCGGCGTCAGCCGGCGTCCTCGCTGAAGTCCATGGCGAACCAGCGGTCCGGCCGGGCCGTGTAGAGGACCATCGTCGTCTCGGGGTCGTCGACCTCGGACGCGGCGAGGCCGCGGGCGACCTCCTCGCCCATGTGGGGCTGCGCCACGCGGAGGATCTGCTCGGTGCTGGGGGGCACGTCCTCGCGGACCACCGTGCACTCGACGGTCACGAACCGGTAGGGCCACTCGGGGTTCTGGACCGTCAGCGTGAAGCGGCCGCCGGTGCGGGCGAGCAGCTTCGTCTTCCGCGACGTGCGGCGCTGGGTGTCGGTGAAGAAGGTGACGTCGCCACCGGGCTCGTACGCGTAGTGGATCGGCACCGCGAGCGGGGGGCGGCCGCCGCCGGCGGCCACGCTGAGGATCGCCGTCCGCGGCTCGGCGAGGAACGCCTCGCGCTCGCGCTCGGTCATGGGTCGGGGCATGTCTCCTCCTCGGGATCGCCGGGGTCGACGATGTGACCCGGGGGCGGGGCGGAACTCATCGGGCCGCCCCGGAGGGACGGGCGGATCAGCGGCCGGAGCGGAGCCCCTCGCGCTCGACGGCGGCCTCGAAGTAGGCGAGCACCTCGGGCGGCACGGGGCCCGACGGCGGGTCGAGGTCCATCTCGTCGAGACGGCGGGGCGGGATGGCGCGTGGGAGGCGGGCCGGGCGCGCCACCTGGAGGGTGTCGGCGTCGGCGATCGCGAGCGATGAGGTCGTCATGGAGCGATCGTTTCGCCGCGCCCTGCCGGGACCCTGCCGGGTCGCGTTACCGGCGCGTGGTCCTCGAGATGGATCAGGACCTCGGTGCCCGGCAGGGCGGCGACCAGGGCGGCCTTCACGCGGCCGCTCATCGCGTGGCCGCGGCGCACCGTGGTCTCGGGGGGGACGACCATGTGGAGGTCGAGCAGGCGCTTGCTCCCCGCCCTGCGGCCGCGCACGGCGTGGAAGCTGACGCCCTCGCCCTCGAACCCGGCGAGCACACCCTCGATCACCCGCATGTCGCCCTCGGGAAGGCTGCCGTCGAGCAGCACGTGGGCGGCCCGCCAGACCAGCCGCGCGCCCACGGCCGCGACGTAGCCGGCGACCGCGAGGGCCACGATCGCGTCGAGCGGCTCCCAGCCGGTGATCGCCACGAGCACCAGGCCGACGCCCGCGCCGGCCGACGTCCAGACGTCGGCGCCGAGGTGGACGGCGTCGCCCTCGATGGCCGGGGAGCCGGTTCGCCGCGCGACGCGCCGCAGGCGGAGGGAGACGGCGAGGTTGACGACCGCCGACACCGCCATCACGCCGATGGCGAGGCCGATGTGGTCGATGGCCGGCGCGCCCGAGGCGAGGCGCCGGATGGCCTCGACCGCGACGGCGAGCCCGGCGGCCAGCACCAGGATGCCCTCGACGGCCGCCGCCAGGTTCTCGCTCTTCTCGTGGCCGTAGGGGTGGTCGGCGTCGGCGGGGCGCGCGGCGGCGCGCACGCCCGCGAAGGCGATGCCCGAGGCGACCAGGTCGCCGGCCGAGTTCGCGGCCTCCGAGAGCACGGCGACCGAGCCGGTCACCAGCCCGACCACGAGCTTGACGACCGTGAGGGCGGCGTTCGACGCCACCGACAGCAGCGCGGCGGCGCGGTTCTCGCGCGGGTGCGCGTCCCGGGGACCGGCCATCGCCTCCGACGGTAGTGATTTAGCCTGTTGCTAAGTCAAGTCGCGCACGCCCGCGGCGATCCGGCGCTAGCCGCGGCGTACAGCCGTCTGAGGCGCCGCTCGCGGGCGCCGGGTTGGGGAGACGGGTGGCCCTGTTCGATCGCACGCCGCTGGTCCGCGCCGAGGCGGCCCTCTACGGGCCCCGCCGCGCCGCCGCGATGCTGCACCCGGCCGCGGGCCGCTGGCCCGGGCACGAGCGGGCCGACCGGCTGGCCCTGGGGATCGGCGCCGCTGCCCTGGGGGCGTACCAGTCCTCGGAGGGCCGCTGGACCGCTTACCGCGAGGCGCTCACGCGCGCCTCGACCGGCATCGTCGAGGCCGGGGCCGAGCCCCTGCCGGGCGGGCTGGTCGCGCTCGACGGCCTCGGCGTGCCCGGCGAGCTGGCGGTGGTGCCGTGGCAGGGCCCGGGCCAGGCGCGCTTCCATGTGGACCTGCTCGCGGCGCGCGGGGGGCTGGTGCCGCGCATCTCGGAGGCCTCCCAGGTCCCCGGGCCGGTGAACGAGATCGGCGCCCTGACGCTGGTGATCGCGCTGGCGGTCGACGCCGACGCGCAGGGACGGCTGGAGCTGGCCCTGGGGGTCGAGGGCGTGGTCTCCTGGTTCCGCGACTCGGACCGCCGGGCGCCGCCGCGCAACGCCCTCGCCTTCGCCCTCGCCCACGCGCGGGGCCGCCTGGCCGAGACCGGGGGCACCCTGCCGCCCGGCCTCTGACCCGGCGGAGGCGCTACTCGTCCTTGCCGGCGGCCCGCGCCTCGGTGGCCTGCTTGGAGATGTCGGCCACCACGTCCTCGTTGGCGAGGGTCGTGACGTCCCCCAGCTGGCGGTTCTCGGAGATGTCGCGCAGCAGGCGGCGCATGATCTTGCCCGAGCGGGTCTTGGGCAGGTCGTCGGTCAGGACGATCGACTTGGGCCGCGCGAGCGCGCCGATCTTCGTGGCCACGTGCTGGCGCAGCTCGGCGATCAGCTCCTCGTCGCCGGTGACGTGGCCCTTCAGGGTCACGAAGGCGGCGATGGCCTGGCCGGTCGTCTCGTCGGTACGGCCCACCACGGCGGCCTCGGCGACCTTGGGGTGGTCCACCAGGGCGCTCTCGATCTCGATCGTCGAGAGGCGGTGGCCCGAGACGTTCATGACGTCGTCGATGCGCCCCAGTAGCCAGTAGTCGCCCTCGTCGTCGCGGCGGGCCCCGTCGCCGGCGAGGTAGAGGCCCTCGTACTGGCTCCAGTAGGTCTCGACGAACCGGTCGTCGTCGCCGTAGAGCGTCCGCAGCATCCCCGGCCACGGCTCGCGCAGCACCAGGTAGCCACCCTGGCCGAGCGGCACGCTCTGGCCGTTGGCGTCGACCACGTCGGCGGTCACGCCGGGCAGGGGCCGCGTCGCCGAGCCGGGCTTGAGCGTGGTGAGGCCCGGGAGCGGGCTGATCATGATGTTGCCCGTCTCGGTCTGCCACCAGGTGTCGACCACCGGCGTGCGGTCGCCGCCGATGTGGGTGCGGTACCAGATCCAGGCCTCGGGGTTGATCGGCTCGCCCACCGACCCCAGGATGCGCAGCGAGCTCATGTCGTGGCGCTCGGGGTACTCGGTGCCCCACTTCATGAAGGTGCGGATGGCGGTGGGGGCGCAGTAGAGGATCGTGACGCGGTAGCGCTCGATCATGTCCCACCAGCGGTCCTTGTCCGGAGTCCCCGGCGCGCCCTCGTAGAGCACGCTGGTCGCGCCGTTCGCGAGCGGCCCGTAGACGATGTAGCTGTGCCCGGTCACCCAGCCGACGTCGGCGGCGCACCAGTAGATGTCGTCGTCGTGGAGGTCGAAGACCCAGCGGTGGGTCGCCGACACGCCGGTCAGGTAGCCGCCGGTCGTGTGCAGGATCCCCTTCGGCTTCCCGGTCGAGCCGGACGTGTAGAGGATGTAGAGCGGGTGCTCGGCGTCGACCATCTCCGGCTCCGCCTCGGCCGGCTGGTCGGCGACGAGCTCGTGGTACCAGACGTCGCGGCCCTCGACCCAGCCGATCTCGTTCTCGGTGCGCTGGACGACGACGCAGGTGTGGACGTCGGGCGCGCCCTCGAGCGCGGCGTCCACGTTCGCCTTGAGCGGGATGAGCTTGCCCCCGCGCCAGGCGCCGTCGCCGGTGATCATGGCGGTGCAGCCGCAGTCGAGCAGGCGGCCGCGCACCGAGTCGGGCGAGAAGCCGCCGAAGATGACGGTGTGCGGCGCGCCGATCCGCGCGCAGGCCAGCATCGCCACGGCGATCTCGGGGATCATCCCGAGGTAGATCGCGACCCGGTCGCCCTTGCCGATGCCGCGCGAGCGCAGGCCGTTGGCCAGCTGGCAGACCCGCTCGTAGAGGTCGCGGTAGGTGACCTCCATCTGCTCGCCCGGCTCGCCCTCCCAGTGGAAGGCGACCCGGTCGCCGCGGGTCTCGAGGTGGCGGTCCAGGCAGTTCACGCTCGCGTTGAGCGTCCCGTCGGCGAACCAGCGGAAGAAGGGCGGGTTCGAGCGGTCGCACGCCTCCGAGGGCTCGGTGCTCCAGGTCAGGAGCTCCTTCGCCTGGGCGAGCCAGAAGGCGTCGGGGTCGGCGGCCGCCTGGTCGTAGAGGTCGGCGGTGGCGACCGCGTTCTCGGCGATCTTCGGCGGCGGCGGGAAGCGCCGATCCTCCAGCTCGAGGGACGTGATCGTCCGGCCGTCGCTGCTCATGCGCTCGACTCCTCGCGGGGGCCTCCGGGACCACGACATCGTATCCGCTGTGACGAGGCGCGACGCCCGAGCCCCCGTCCGGGCGCGGTAGCGTTCGCGGCCATGGAGCTGCTCCAGGGCGAGAGGATCCTCTGGCAGGGGCGGCCGTCGTGGCGGTCCCAGCTCAGCTTCTTCCTGATCTGGATCCCCGTCGCGCTCCTGCCCGTGATCATCGCCGGGCTGGTGCGCGCGAACGACGGCGACACCGGGCTGCCCTACTGGCAGTGGGTGCTGATCTCGCTGCTGCTGGTGGTGCTGGTGGTGGTGTTCGACGTGCTGCGCCGCTACGCGACCTTCTACCAGGTGACGAACCAGCGCCTGCGCGTGCGCCGCGGCATC
>DATLLV010000047.1:0-4701 GCA_035537655.1 Miltoncostaeaceae bacterium | reverse complement strand
GCTGGGCGCTCCGGCGCCTGCGCCCTCGCTCGACGCCGCCTCCACCGACTCGGCGGCGGGGCGGCTGGCGGGGCGGCCCGCCGCCGAGCGGCGGGTCGCCGATGGCGGCGCCGCGCTGGGGCTGGGCGCCGGCGCCGACGTGCCCGGCGCGGCGGCGGCGGCGGCCGCCGCCCGCCAGGACGCGCGCAAGGCCCTGGCCGCGGTCGAGGCCACGGCCGCCGAGGGCCACCGCCTCGCCGGCCTGGAGGCCGCCGCCCGCGCCGCGGCCGAGCGGCACGGGCGCGTCGCGGCCGACCTGCAGGCGAACCGCTTCCCCCGCTACCTGCTGCAGCGCTACCGCGAGCGGCTCGCGGTGGGCGCCTCGGCGCGCCTGGAGGAGCTCAGCGGCCGCCGCTACCGGTTCGCCGGCACCGGCGCCGACCCCCTCGACGTGATCGACCTCGCCCGGGGCGAGAAGCGCCGCGCTGCGGCCACGCTGTCCGGCGGCGAGCGCTTCCTCGCGAGCCTGGCCCTCGCGCTCGGGCTGGGCGAGGCGGCGACCGAGTCGGGCGGACGCCTGGACTGCCTCTTCCTCGACGAGGGGTTCTCGTCCCTCGATGCCGAGTCGCTCGAGCAGGCGCTCTCGGGCGTCGAGCGGCTCGCCGGCGACGGGCGCCTAGTGGTGGTGATCACCCACATGCCCGGGGTGGTCGACCGCTTGGGGGCGGCGATCCGGGTGACGAGGGACCCCGCCGGCGTGAGCCGGGTGGCGGCCTAGGCCGAGGCGGCCGCGCGCGCCCGCTCGGCCGACGCGAGCGGGGCGAGGGCGAGCCAGCCCACGAGCGGGCAGAGCGAGGCCAGCGCGAAGGCCGCGGGCCACGAGAGCAGCCCCACGGCCGCGCCGAACAGGGGCGACGCGACCGCAACGGCGACGAACAGGATCGTGTTCTGCAGGCCCAGCGCCGTGCCGACCCTGCCGGGGCCGGCCATCTCGGAGGCCGCGGCGAACGAGACGCCGTTGCCGGCCATGACCACGATGCCGGCGAGGATCATCACCGGGACCGAGACGGCGTCCGGCGCCGGGATCAGCGTCGTCGCGGCCGCGAGCGTCACCGCCCCGGCGAGCGCGATCGCGCGCAGGGGGCCGATGCGGCTGCCGACCCGGTCCGACCACGCCCCCGCCGCCACCCGGGCGGCGGCGCCGCCGATCTGCACGACGGCGAGCGCCAGGGCCGAGGCCGTCAGCGACCAGCCGCGCTCCTCGTTGAGGTAGAGCGCCAGGAAGCTCAGCACCGAGATCTGGGCCAGCACGACGGCCGCCGTCCCCAGCGACAGCCGCCAGATGGCCGGGTCGCGCAGCGGGCCGCTGGCCAGGCTGGGGGGCGGCTCGTCGATGCCGCCCGCCTCGGCCTCGGCCTGCTCGGCCCGGCGCAGGCCCAGCAGCGCCGCCAGAGCGCCCCCCAGGCAGCCGGCCGCCAGCGCCAGCAGGGCGGCCTCGGCGCCGTCGGCGTCGGCGGCCAGCGGCAGCAGCGCCGCCGCGATCGCCCCGCCGAGCGGCGTGGACATGTGGCGCAGGCCGAGGGCGAGGCCGCGCTGGGAGGGGCCGAACCAGGAAACCACCGCGCGGCCGCTGGCCGCGTTCGCGCTCGAGCCCAGGGCGCCGGCGACGACCAGGCCGGCGCCCAGGGCGGCGGCGGACCCGGCCTGCGACGAGACGGCCAGCGCCACCGCGCAGCCGCCCAGCCCGATCGTGATCACCGCCCGCTCGCCGACCCGGTCGGCCAGCGCTCCCCAGGCGAGCAGGGTGGCGATGATCCCGACCGTCGGGGCGGCCAGCAGGGCGCCGGTCTCGGCCAGGGTCAGGCCGTACTGGGCGCGGAGCTGCGGGGCCACCGCCGGCAGGCCGAGCTGGACGGCCGAGATGCTGGCCTGCGCGGCCATCCCCACCCCGAGGACGACCCAGCGGTACGGGTCGCTACGACTCGCTGCGCCCGCCGAGGTGCTTCGCGAAGAAGCGCTCGATCGCCCCGTACGCGTCCATGCGGTTCTCGGGCCTCACGAAGCCGTGCCCCTCGTCCTCCTTGACCAGGTACTCGACCTCGACCCCCCGCCGCCGCAGCGCGGCGACGATCTGGTCCGACTCGGCCTTCGTCACGCGCGGGTCGTTCGCCCCCTGCACCACCAGCAGGGGCGCCCGGATGGCGTCGACCCGGTTCAGCGGCGAGCGCGCCTCGAGGTCGGCGAGCTGCTCCGGGTCGTCGGGGTCGCCGACGTAGCGGAACCAGCTGCTGGCGAGGAAGGGCCGCCAGTAGGGCGGGAACGAGCGCACCAGCGTCACCAGGCTCGAGGGGCCGACGACGCTCACGACGGCCGCGAACACGTCGGGGGTGAAGGTCGCCCCGACGAGCGCCGCGTAGCCGCCGTACGAGCCGCCGTAGATGCCGATGCGGGAGCGGTCGGCGATGCCCTCGGCGACGAGCCAGTCGACCCCGTCGATGAGGTCGTCGTGCATCCGCCCGGCGAACTCGTGCTCGGCGGCGTGGGTGAAGCGCTTGCCGAAGCCGGTCGAGCCGCGGTAGTTGACCTGCAGCACGGCGTAGCCGCGGTTGGCGAGGAGCTGGACCTGGGGGTCGTAGCCCCAGGCGTCGCGGACCCAGGGGCCGCCGTGCACGACGAGCACCGCGGGCAGGTCCGCCGGCTCGGCGTCGAGCGGCAGGGTGAGGTAGGAGCGCAGCGGCAGGCCGTCGCGCGAGGTGATGGTCACCGGCCGCATCGGCGCCAGCGTCGCCGGGTCGAGCCACGGGCGCGAGCGGTAGAGCAGCTCGGCCTCCCCGCGCTCGCGGTCGTAGAGGAAGGTGGCGCCCGGGTCGCGGTCGTCGTCGAAGGCGACGATCCAGGCCGTCTCGTCGGCGTCCTGGCCGGTGATGCGCGGGTCGCCGGGGTGCAGCGCGCGCAGCGCCTCCCAGTCGCGGCCGAAGCGCTCGTCGAACGCGTGCATCACGGTGCGGTCGCGCAGGTAGGCCGCCCCCAGCAGCTCGCCGGTGAGGTCGCTGATGACCGGGCCGGCGAGGTCGGCCTCGCCGTCGCGGTCGAGCTCGCGCTCGCCGCCGCCGGCCGGGTCGAGCTCCACCAGCCGCTCGAGGTCGGACCCCCGGGCGCTCCCCACCCACAGGCGCGCGCCGTCGGGCGTGAAGGCGAACGCGTGGCCGCCGTCCTCGTTGGCGAACTCGGCGACGACGCGGAACGCCGACGCCTCGTCGTCCCGCACCAGCAGCTGGTAGTCGCCCGCGGGCGTCTGGGCGCGGGCGGCGCGCAGCAGGCCCTCGCGGTCGGCCAGCCAGCCGATGACGTTGCCCGGGTTGCGGGCGACGAGCTCCAGCCGCCCGGTCGCCAGGGTGAGGCGGTAGGCGTCGAAGACCGACCGGTCCCGCAGGTTCATGGAGACCAGCACCCGCCGCGGCGTGGCCCGGGGGGCGGCGATCAGGCCGGCCCGCACGCCGTCGAAGGGCGTGAGGTCGCGCGTGCGGCCGCCGTCGACCTCGACCGCCATGAGGTGGTGGTTCTCGTCGCCGCCCTGGTCCTTCGAGTACAGGATCCGGCGCGAGTCGCGCGACCAGAGGTACGAGCGCACGCCGCGGTCGCGGTCGTCGGTCACCGGGCGCGGCTCGCCGCCGTCGCGGTCGCGCACCCAGACGTTCAGGACGCCGTCCCGGTCGGCCAGCCACGAGATGCGGCGGCCGTCGGGCGACAGCCGCGCCAGCGCCCGCTCGGGGTCGCCGAAGAGGTCGCGGAGCGGGATCAGGGGCGGCACGGCGGCCATCGTGCCACGTCGGCGCGGGCCCATGCCCGGGCACGCCGTCCACGGGGGCCGGTTGGACGAAGGGGCCCGCGCCCTCTATCATTCCTCGGTTATCGGGCTGTGTCCGCCCGCCACCCCCCTTTTGAGGAGCCGGCTTTGAGGCCGAGCGTACGTCGCCTCGACGCCGAGGCCCCCCGCTGATCGCACTGCTCTTCCCCGGCCAGGGAGCGCAGCAGGTCGGCATGGGGCGCGCGCTCTCGGAGGCCTTCCCGGCGGCACGACGCACCTTCGAGGAGGCCAACGACGTCCTCGGCTACGACCTTTCGCGGCTCTGCTTCGAGGGCCCGGCCGAGGAGCTGACCGTCACCCACGTCTGCCAGCCGGCGATCCTGACCACCTCGGTGGCCGCCTGGCGGGTGGCGAAGGACAACGGCGTCACCGGCGACCTCGCGATGGGCCATTCGCTGGGCGAGTACTCGGCGCTGGTGGCCTGCGGGAGCCTGGGCTTCGAGGAGGCGCTGCGCCTGGTGCAGGCGCGCGGTGACGCCACCACCGACGTCTCGGCTGCCCACCCTGGGCAGATGGTCGCCCTGCTGGGCGCCAGCGACGAGGACGTCGAGGCGCTCTGCGCGGAGGCCGGGGAGGTCTGGCCCGCCAACTACAACAGCCCGGGCCAGGTGGTGGCCTCGGGGCTCCACCGCGGGGTCGACCGGCTGCTGGCCCTCGCCCGCGCCCGCGGCATCAAGGCCCGCCTGCTCGACGTGGACGGCGCGTTCCACTCGTCGGTCATGGCGCCGGCCACCGAGAAGCTGCGCGAGGCGCTCTCGAACGTGAAGATCTCGGCGCCGTCGCTGCCCTTCCTGTCGGCCACGTCGGCGCGCTTCGAGCGCGGCGAGCGCCTGCGCTCCCTGCTGGCCCAGCAG
>DATLLV010000046.1:0-10049 GCA_035537655.1 Miltoncostaeaceae bacterium | reverse complement strand
CCGAGCTGGTCGCCAACTCGGCCACCTACACGCCGCGGGGCGGCACCATCACCCTGGCCGGGCGGGCCCTGCCCGGCGGCGGCGTGGAGCTGGCGGTGCGCGACACCGGCCCGGGCTTCGCGGGCGACGAGCTCGCAGCGGCCGTCGAGCGCTTCGGCAGGGGCGAGGCCGCGAGCGGCTTCCCCGGCGCCGGCCTCGGGCTGGGCGTGGCCCGCGCCCTGGCCGAGCGGCTCGGCGGGCGGCTGACGCTCGAGCCGGGCCCCGGCGGCCGCGCGCGCCTGGAGCTCCCGGCCGCGCCGCAGCCGGAGCCCGACCCGATCGACGCCGCGCTCAGCGAGGTGGGAGCGACATCTCCATGAAGATGGCGCCGGGCGCGCCGAAGACGAACCGTCCGAGCACCCAGCGCCGCCGCCGCGCCTCGCGGAACCCGTAACGCTCGTAGAGCGGCCGGGCGGCGCTGTTGTCCGACGTCACCCAGAGCGTCAGGCGGCGCTTGCCCACCCGCCGCGCCTCGCGCTCGCAGGCCGCCAGCAGGGCGCTGGCCACCCCGCGCCGGCGGGCCCAATCGGCCACCCCGAGCTCGTCGATGTACCCCTCGTCGCGGTCGACGCGCCCGCCGCCCATCAGGCTGAAGACGGCCACGGCCCGCAGGGCGGTGGCCCAGCCCACGCTCGCCGCCAGCGCCCGGATCGCGCCCCCGCCGCGGTCGTCGGCCAGCACCAGGTGCACCCCGCCCGCGACGCGGCCCTCGACCTCGGCGACCCAGTAGCGCGAGCTCGAGCCCTCGCGGATGTCGCGCCGGATCAGGCCCTCCAGGCCGCGCACCGCCGCCCGCCCCAGCGCCGGTCCGTACTTGTCGGACAGCGCCTCGACCACCACGGCGGCGATCGCCGGGGCGTCGTCCTCGCGGGCGCCGCGGATGACCGCGGCCGGTGGGGTCTCGCGCATCCCGTCCGATGGTAGCCCGCCGCGGGACGGCTCCGGCCGGGCGGCGGCGATACCCTGAGTCGCGTCCACGACGGAGGCGAGCATGGCGCGACTCGAGGCCGGGCAGCCGGCCCCCGACTTCTCCCTGGAGGCCGACGACGGCACGACGGTCAGCCTCGCCGACCTGGCCGGCGGCACCGCGGTCCTCTACTTCTACCCGAAGGACGAAACCAGCGGCTGCACCGCCGAGGCCTGCGAGTTCCGCGACCTGGCGCCGGACTACGACGCCGCCGGCGCCCGGGTGATCGGCGTGAGCCCGGACCCGATCGCGAGCCACGTCAGGTTCCGCGACAAGCACGGCCTGCCGTTCACGCTGCTGAGCGACCCGGACCACGAGGTCGCCGAGGCCTACGGCGTCTGGGTCGAGAAGTCGATGTACGGCCGCAGGTACATGGGCGTCGAGCGCAGCACCTTCGTGATCGGGCCCGACGGGACCCTGCTCCAGGCCCTCTACAGGGTGAAGCCCAAGGGTCACGCGGCGTCGGTGCTCGACCTGGTGGGCGCGACCGGATGAGCTCCGCCGGCTCGCCCGTACCCCAGCGCCGGCTGGCGATCCTGGCCTACGGCTCCCTGCTCTACCGCCTGGGGCCGGGGCTCGCCTCGGTGGTGGTCGGGTCGGAGCCGATCAGGACGCCCTTCCCGGTGGAGTACGGGCGCGCCTCGCGGCGCTGGAACGGCGGCCCCGTGCTGGTGCCGCACCCGCGCGGTGGGTCGGTGGAGGGGGCGCTGCTGCTGCTGGCCGACGGGGTCGAGCTGGGGACCGCGGTCGAGCTGCTGGCCGCGCGCGAGGGGCTGGAGGGCGCGCGGGGGGTCGTGCAGGTGGAGGTGCCGGGCGACCGGCTGGCGCTCGCCGCGAGCCTGCCGCGCAACCTGCCCGAGCCGGACATGACCCCCGACGCGCTGGCGCGGCGGGCGATCGACAGCGCCCGCGGGGCCCGGCGCAACGGCATCGCCTACCTGCGCGGGGCGATCGAGGCGGGGGTGCGCACGCCGGCCACGGACGCCTACGCCGCGCGGGTGCTGGAGCTCACCGGCGCGGCCACGCTGGCCGCGGCGGAGCGGCTGGTAGCGTTGGACCGACCTCCAGCGGCAGGGAGCGCGCATGGCCTGGGATGACGTCTCGCGGTGGCAGCCGGTCGACCTCGCCGCGGCCTTCAAGATGCGCGACGCGGTGCAGCCCGTCGACGTCCGCGACCTGGGCTACCGGGAGTCCGACGAGCAGGTGAGGGGCGCGGTCCGGGTCGACCCGATGGAGTTCGAGCGCCAGATCGGCGAGCTGCCCGACGGGCAGGAGCTGATCTTCTACGACGACCGGCCCGGCGAGGCGACCAGCCTCAAGATCGCGCTGTGGGCCTTCGACAACGGCCGCTCGCGCGTGGGCGTGCTGGTGGGCGGCTGGGGGGCCTGGCGCGAGGGCGGCTACCCGGTCGAGCCGAAGCCCGCCTAGGCCGAGCTGTTGCCCTCCGCGCCGTTCGGCTTCAGGCCGTAGTGCTCCTCGAGCCAGGCCGGGAGCACGTGGGCGATCGCGCGGCAGAGCAGCTCCCGCTCGGAGATCGCAACCCGGGCCGCCACCTCGAGGGCCAGGCGCGCGTCGTGACTGCGGATGCCGCTGACGCCCTGCACGGTCTTGTCCGCCTCGGAGCGGTTGTAGACCATGGCCCGCGCCGCCATGGGCCAGTTCTCCTTCGTCCAGTCGATCAGCGAGGTCTCGAGGGAGGTCGGGTCGTAGCCCAGCAGGGCCTTCTGGAGCTCGTTGGGCGTCGGATCGGAGTCGCGCTGCATGCTCACCTCGGGACGTGGACCGGCGGAGGATCCAGTCTAGCCGCGCCTCCCGCGGGGGCGCCGTGAGGATCGCATCGCTGCTGCCGAGCGCCACCGAGATGGTCGCCGCGCTCGGGCTCGCCGACCGCCTGGTCGGCCGCACGCACGAATGCGACTGGCCGCCCGAGGTCGCCGGCGTCCCGGCGCTGACCGCCGACCGGGTCGACCGCTCGGCCATGACCTCGGCCGAGATCGACGGCGCCGTGGCCGACGCCATGGCCGCCGGTGGCGGTCTCTACCGCCTCGACCACGCCGCCCTGGCCGCGGCGCGCCCGGACCTGATCATCACCCAGGCCCTCTGCGGCGTCTGCGCGGTCGAGCGCGACGAGGTCGAGGAGGCGGCGCGCGCGATGCCGGGGCGCCCCGAGGTGCTCTCGCTGGAGCCCGAGACCCTGGAGGGGGTGCTCGATTCGATCCTGCTCGTCGGCGAGGCCGCCGGGACGCCCCGCGCCGCGGCGGGGGTCGTCGCGGGCCTGCGCGAACGCCTCGACCGCGTCCGCGCGCTGGTGGGCGACCGCCCCCCGGTGCGGGCGGTCTGCCTGGAGTGGCTGGACCCGCCCTACCTCGCCGGCCACTGGGTGCCCGAGCAGGTGGCCCTGGCCGGCGGCCACGACCCCCTGGGCCGGCCGGGGCGCCCCTCGGTCGCGGCGGCGCCGGAGCGGGTGATCGACGCCGACCCCGACGTGCTGCTGCTGATGCCGTGCGGCTGGAGCGCCGCCGAGACCCTGGCCGCGCTCGAGCGCGACCGCTTCCGCCAGCGGTTCGGGACCATGCGGGCGGTGCGCGAGGGCCGGGTGATCGCGCTCGGCGGCGGCGCCCACTTCAGCCGCCCGGGGCCGCGGCTGGTGGACGGCGTGGAGTCGCTGGTCCCCGTGCTGCACCCGGAGCTCGTCGCGTCGCCGGCGGCGGCGCGGGGCTAGACTCGGCCCGTGCGGACCTTCCTCCTGCTCTCGACCCTGAGCCCGCAGGGGCTCCAGACGCTCGCGACCACGCCGGAGCGGCTGCTCGAGGTCAACCGCGAGATCGAGGCGATCGGCGGACGGGTGGTGCGCCAGTGGTTCCTGCTGGGGGCCTACGACGTCCTCAGCGTCGTCGAGGCGCCGGACGAGCGCACGATCTCCCGGCTGTCGGTCGAGCTGGCCTCGCGCGGCAGCGCGACCTTCGAGACCCTGCCCGCGATCCCGGTCGAGGAGCTGATCGCCGCGCTCGACCCGGGCGACGCTCACCCTTGAGCAGGCGGTCCCGCCGCGCGGCGGGGCCCTGCGGGCGCTGGCGCTCCTCCCGCTGGGGCTGATCGGCCCGTTCGGCGGGTGGATCCTGCCGACCGCGTTCCTCGTGATCCCGCCGGTCGCCGGCCTGCACCTGGCCCGCCGGCGTCCCGAGGAGTACGTGCGCGAGGACGGCCCGCGCGTCGGTCAGGCGCTGGAGTGGCTCCTGGGCCTGCGGGCCTTCGGGATGCTGCTGGTGGCGCGGCCGCCGCTCGGCGCGGCCGGGCCGGTGCGCCTCACCCTGCCCGCGCCGGGGCGCCCCACGCGAGCCTCGGCGGTGCTGCGCCTGCTCACCGGGCTGCCGGCCGCGCTCGCGCTCTTCCTGGCCGGGGCGGCGCTGCTGCCGGCGTGGGCCGCCGGCTGCGCCTGGCTGACGGTGCGGGGGCGCGTGCCCGGCCCGGTGCGGGCGGCCCACCTGGCGCTGCTGCGGGCCGAGGCCGGCTTCCTCGCCCGCCACGCCTCCCTTGCGGGGAGGGGCTAGGCCCGGCGCCAGGCCTCGGCGCCGCAGAGGGGGCAGAGCGGCAGCACGAGGATGCCGTCGTTCTCCTTCGGCGACGTGATGAGCAGGTCGCACTCGGCGCAGCGGAAGGAGCCGACGACCTCGTCTCCCACCTGGAACCTCTCCTCTTCGTGAACGCTCGGCATGGGCCGGTTCGACCTCCGTCGCAGGGTTGAGCGCGGTGGGCGCACCTCGCCCGCACGCGCGGCGCCGCCTCGTGGGGGGCGGCCGCCTAGGTGGCTACTGCGGCGATGATGCTTGCCGCGGCGACCAGCGTGAAGAGCGTCAGTCCGACGATCAGCAGGACCCGCTCCGAGACCCCGGCGATCCGCCGCGCGCCGCCGTCCAAGGGGCCGCGCCGCCGGCTCAGCAGGCGGGGGAGGCCGCCCTCGTCAAGCCAGCGCTCGCAGTAGGGGCAGAACCGCGCCTCCGCCAGGAGCGGGAGGCCGCAGCGGTGACACGCGGGCGCCTCGGAGCGGTGGTGGCCCTGAAGATCGGACTCGGCTCTCACGCCGGCGGCTCCCCTTCGAGTCACGGTGGCAACCCCCGTGCCATCCCTGGCCGGGGGGCAAGCATACACCCGCCCCGAGCCCCCGCAAGACCGGCGGGAGGAGGCGTTTCACCGGGCCGCCGGAGCCCTATGCGTCGCTCTTGAAGAAGCGGTCGGCGGCCTCCCAGCCGGTGGTCTTCCCGGGCTGGGTGGGGGCGTCGTCCACCATGGGGAACGCGTCCTTCGACGGGTCGTCGGGCGCCTCCGCCGCGGCCTCCTCCTCGGTGCGCAGGGCGTCGATCTCGCCCATCTTGCCCTCGATCTCCATCAGCTTCGACTCGACCGCGGCGACCTCGGGCGCGAGCGGCTCGGCGGGGATCCGGCCGGCCTTCACGAGCTCGTAGGCCCGCTCCCCGAGCTCCTCGAGGGCGGCGCGGTGCTGGCGCTGCAGCAACCGCCGCTCCCCCTCGACGCGGGCGCGCTTGAGCGACGTCTGGACGTCGGACGCGAGGCGGTTCGCCTGTTTGGCAAGGTTGTCCAAGACCGTCATCTGCGCCTCCTCGGGGCGAGCTCGCCGACGTGGCCGCCACGATGATACCCGCGCGCCCGGCGCACCCGACAGTCGCGTGCGCCCCGTCACGCCTCCGCGCGCCTCTCGTTCGCGACCGGGGCGGATCCGTGCGGGGTCCGTGCCTAGCCTCGCGCCATGAGGATCGCCCAGCGCGGTCAGGCCGCGGTCGAGTGGATCGGGGTGGCCGCCATGGTGGCCGTTCTGCTCGCCGCCGCGACGGCCTGGCTCGTGCGCGAGGCGCGCCCGCCGGCGCGGCCGCCCGCGTTCATCGAGGCGGTCTCGAAGCCGCTCGTGCGGGACCCCGCGCCGTTCGAGTGGCGCTACCCGCTGCCGCGGCCCTTCGACCTGCCGCGCGGGCGCGACGACGAGCCGATCGGGCGCGTCCTGCGCGCGGTCGGGCGCGGCGCCGGCCAGGGCATCGTGGTGGCGTGGGAGGTCCGCCAGGAGTTCAACCGGGCCTTCGGCGAGCGGCTGCGCCAGCGGGGGCTCGAGTTCCTCCGCGATCCGGCCGGCGCGCTCGTCGAGGCGCCCTTGGCCGGGCGGCTCAGCGGCCGGTCGGCGCTGCGGCGGGGGCTCCTGAACGCCGGCGCGCTCTGGGACTACGCCCGGGAGCTGCGCACCATGCCGGCGCGCGAGGCGGCCCTGAGGGCGGCCCGCGACGCCGGCACGCTCGCGGCGGACCTGGCCGTCGAGGCCCTCGAGGCCCGGGGCGTGCGGGGCGCGTCGCGGATCGGCCGCGACCGCACGTCACGCGAGCCGTGACGCGCGCGGCGCACTCACGGCGCTCCCGCGCGTCGCGCCGCGACAGGGGCCGGACGGACGATCCCGTCACCACGGACCACCGACCAGGGGAGAGGACGATGGGATACGCGATGGTGGCCTGGCTGCACGCGGCGGCGGTGTCGGCGCTCGCGCGGGCGCGCGAGGACCGGCGCGGCCAGGGCACGGTGGAGTACGTCGGCGTGGTCGTCATGGTGACGCTGCTGATCGCGGCCGTCGCCGTCGCGGCCAAGGGCTGGGCACCGGCGGTCGGCGACGGGCTCAAGAAGGCGATCGGCGACGCCATCAAGAAGGCCTCGGGCGGGCTCTGACCGCGGTCGGCGGGGAGGGGTCAGCGGGGCGTGATCAGCACGGCGGCGCCCCGCACCTCCCCGGCCGCCAGCCGGGCCAGGGCGACGTTCGCGTCCTCGAGCGGGTGGGGCTCGACCGCCGTCCGCACCGGGATCTCGGCCGCCAGCTCGAGGAATGCGGCGGCGTCCGCGCGCGTGACGTTGGCGACGCTGCGCAGCGTGCGCTCCCACCAGAGCAGGTCGTAGGACATCTCGGGCAGGCGGTCGAGGTGGATGGCGTTGACCACGACGGTGCCGCCGCGGTCGACCGCGGCCAGGGCGGCGACCACCACGTCGCCCGCGGGGGCGAAGGTGATGGCGGCGTCGAGCGGCTCGGGCGGGCGGTCGGCGTAGGTGCCGGTCCAGACCGCGCCGAGCGCCCGGGCGCTCTCACGCTCGCGCTCGGAGCGGGTCGCGACGTAGACCTCGCAGCCCATGTGCACCGCCACCTGGATGGTGCAGAGGGCCGAGGCGCCGAAGCCGTAGAGCCCCAGGCGGCCTCCGGCACGGATGCCCGTGAGGGTGAGGGCGCGGTAGCCGATGACCCCGCCGCAGAGCAGCGGTGCGAGGTCGCGGTCCTCGGGGCCGTCGGGCAGGCGCGCGGCGTACTCGGCCCGCGCCACCATCCGCTGCGCGTAGCCGCCGTCGATGTCCCAGCCGGTGAAGGCCGCTCGCTCGCACAGGTTCTCGCGGCCGGCGCGGCAGTAGCGGCAGGTGCCGTCGGCGCCGGCGAGCCAGTAGGCGCCGGCGCGGTCGCCCTCGCGCCAGCCGCGCACGCTGCGGCCCACGGCTGCGACCCGTCCCACGGCCTGGTGGCCGGGCACCACCGGCAGGCGGCGCGCCTCGAGGTCGCCCTCGCAGAGCTGCAGGTCCGTCCGGCAGACGGCGCAGGCGGCGACCTCGATGAGGACCTCGCCCTCGCCGGGGACGGGGTCCGGCACCTCGAGGGCGTCGAGCGGGCCGCTCGCGGCGGGCGCCGGACGCTGCAGAACCATCGCCAGCATGGGCCGAGGCTAGCCGCCCGCGGCCTATCCTGCGCACGTGAGCGCGCCGTCCGATCCCGCCCGCCGGCCGATCGTCCTGCGCGAGGCGCCGGGCGCGCCGGCGGGCTCCGGCGACCCCACCCGCCGCTGGGCGCTCGACTTCCCCGACGGCGCGACCCGGTTCCCCGGCGTCGCGCGGACCGAGGCGCACGCCGTCATCGGCCCACTCGAGGCGCTCGACCGGGCCGACTGGGACCGCGCGCTGGTCGAGGTCTCGCTGCCGGTGCTGCTCTCGGAGGGGGCGGGCCCCTACCTCCTCGACGCCGAGGGCCGGGTGACGCTCGCCCTCGGCCCCCACCCGGCGCTCGAGGGCGAGCGGGTTGCGATGGGCGAGCCCACCCCGGGTCACCGCATCGGCCTGGTGCGGCGCGTCGAGGGGCGGCTCTGGCGCTGGACGGTGGACGCCGAGGTCGCGCCGGCCGACCGGATCGATGCGCTCGAGGGGCTGGACGCCGCGGCCGACGCCGACGCCGCCCGCGCGTGGCAGGAGCACGCCCGCCGCGCCTCCGGCTAGGCTTCCGCGCCGGAAGGGGGCCTCCGTGCACGAGTACCGGGTGGAGTTCAGCGCCGTGTCGAGCGGTCCGCTCGCCACCGACGCGGCCGCCCGCCTGTCGAGCGCCCTCGAGACGATGCCCGGGGCCGACGGCTTCGAGGGGTCGCGCCAGGACCGCCGCCGCCGGCGCGTCTCGGCGACCTTCCGGATCGGCGTCCGGCTGGGGATGGCCGACGCCGCCCGCGACGGCAGCCGCCTGGCCAAGGAGGCGCTGAAGGTCGCGGGGATGGGGGACGCCCAGCTCACCGAGCTCGCCGTCGCCCTCGTCGACGGAACGGCCCCCGGGACCTAGCGGGGGCCCTCGCAGGGTCGCCTACACTCCTCGGGACGCGCGCCGGCCGGGCGCGCGCTGGACCGGAGGCCCGCCTCATCCCAGACGCCAGACCCGACCGCCAGGCCGCGACCGTCGGCGGCAGCGCCCTCCCGGGCGGCGTCATGATGCGGACCCGCGACCGGGTCGGGATCGCGGTCCGCCGCGACGCCGACGACGCCATCGTCACCGACTCGTTCGAGCTCCACCCGCCCAGGGGGCGGTGGGCCAGGTGGCCGTTCATGCGCGGCGTGCTCGCGATCCGTTCCGCCCTGATCACCGGCCAGAAGTCGATGGCGATCGGCGAGCGCCTGCGCTGGGAGGAGCCGCCGGCACCGGGCGAGGAGGAGGTCTCCGTCGCCGAGGAGCTGGAGGAGGAGCGCGAGGCGATGGGCTTCGGGGCCAAGGTCGCCGTGGGCGTGGGGGCGCTCCTGGGTGTCGCCCTGCAGATCGGCCTCTTCCGGATCGGCCCGGTGGTCATCGCCAAGGAGGCCGGCCTCACGGGCGCCGCCTTCATCGTCGCCGACGCGGCGATCCGGCTGGCGCTGCTGCTGGGGATGCTGTGGGCGCTGACGCTGTTCCGGCCGTTCCGCAAGATCCTCAAGTACCACGGTGCCGAGCACCAGGCGATCGCCGCCCACGAGGCCGGCGCGCCGCTGACGGCCGGCGCCGCGGCGGGCTTCAGCCGCTTCCACCCACGCTGCGGGACGTCGTTCCTGGTGGTCTCGGCGGTCGTCTCGATCGCCGTCTACGGCGCCGTGCTCGCCATCACGGGCGTCTTCACCTACCCGGCGCTGATCGCGACGCGCCTGATCGGCGCGCCGATCGTCACGGCCATCGCCTTCGAGCTGCAGCGCCAGGCGGCGCGCCTCTCGGACACCCGCTGGCGCTTCCTCTCCTACCCCGGGATGTGGGCCCAGCGCCTCACGACGGCCAAGCCGGACCGCGAGCAGCTCGAGGTCGCCTGCGCCGCGCTGGCCGTGGCGCTCGAGGAGCCGGCCGACGCGCGGACCCCGCAGCGAAAGCGGGATCCCGCGGCCGACCCGGCGCCGCCGCTGGGCGACCCTCAGCCTACAGTCTAGGCTTAGACTCGCGACGGACGCACCTGCGTCCTCTCGGGCGAGGGCGTCGACGAGACACCCTGACCGAGCTGGCCGTCTGGAAGGGCGGGGGCGCGGTCACGTTCTGACGCGCGGGCGGGACGAGGCGGCGCTGACCCGGCGTCATCATGCGCCTCGCCCCCGGGCGGCCGGACCGGGCGAGCGGCGGCAACCCGCCCGTGCCGGGACCGGCGGCTCAGTCGCGGTCGCGCAGGATCTGGACCAGCAGCCGCGCGAGAACCAGCACGGCGAAGAACAGGGTGATGCCCCCGAGGGTGTTCACGAGCCTGACCCCGTT
>DATLLV010000045.1:0-11000 GCA_035537655.1 Miltoncostaeaceae bacterium | reverse complement strand
CCCCCATCCCCTGGCCCCGCAGCCGTCCTCGCAGCCGCGCCAGCGCCGGCTCCGAGGTCGGCCCGTCGGCGTCGGCGAGCAGCAGCGCGAGGCCATGCTCGCCGTCGCGCCAGAGGGCGTCGGTGTCGCGCACGGTGTCGCGCGTCAGCGCGGCCAGGTGCTCCAGCACCGGCCCGTCGCCTGGGCCCGGGAGCGCCAGGCACACCAGCGTCGCGGGGCGGCGCTGGCTCCGGGCCGAGCCGAGCGCCTCCTCCAGCCGGCGCACCAGCGCCTGCGCGTCCGGCGGCCCGAGGTGCTTGGGCGCCGGCGCGAAGGCCGGCGGGCGGTCGGCACGGCGGTCGTTGCGCCGCCGCTGGGGCTCCGCGGTCGCCACCGCTCAGGCGTCCGCCGAGGGGTCGGGCGGCTCGCCGTGGCCGTAGTGGCGCGAGGCGTCGGGGTGGCGGGCCAGCACGACCTCGACCGCGGCCTCCTCGTCGGGCGACAGCGGCGGCCCGGCGAGGGCGGCGTTGCGCTCGGCCTGCTGGGCCGAGCGCGCCCCGACGATCGCCGAGGTGACCTCAGGGCGGCGCAGCACCCACATCACGGCGAGCTCGGCGACGCCGCCGGCGCGGCCGGCCTCGCGCGCGACGTCCTCCAGCTCGCGCACCACGGCCACCCGCTCGGGGAAGGCGTCATCGGCGAAGAGCTCGCTGTCGGCGCGCCAGTCGCCGCCGGCGAAGGTGGTCTGGGTGCTCATCTTCCCGGTCAGCAGCCCGTGGGCGAGCGGCCCGTAGGCGATCACGCCGACGTCGTGGGCCCCGCACCAGGGCAGCTCGGCCTCCTCGATCTCGCGTCGCATCAGGTGGTACCCGGGCTGGTAGGAGTCGAGCGGCGAGACCGCCTGGGCCGCCTCGAGGTCGCCGATCGCGTAGTTGGAGACCCCGATCGCGCGCACCTTGCCCGCCTGGCGCAGCTCCTCGAGCACGCCGACCGTCTCCTCGGCCGCGACGCCCGCCACCGGCCAGTGGGCCTGGTAGATGTCGATGTGGTCGAGGCCGAGCGCCTGGAGGCTGCGGTCGCAGGCCATCCGCAGGTAGTCGGCCGAGGCCTCGCGCCAGATCTTCAGCGGCGGGCCGCTCTCCCAGGCGACGCCGCCCTTCGTCGCGACCAGCACCTCCTCGGGCCGCTCGCGCACGGCCTGGCCGACGATGCGCTCGGCGCGCCCCTGGCCGTAGATGTCGGCCGTGTCGATCCAGTTCACGCCGGCGTCGATCGCCGCGTGGCAGGCCGCGAGCGAATCGGCGTCGTCCGCCCCGCCCCAGCGGCCACCGAAGACCCAGGTCCCCAGCCCGATCACCGACAGCTCCATGTCCGTGCCGCCCAGCCGGCGACGCTCCATCGCTCCCCCCGCTTCGACCGCCGCAGCCTACTTGGGCGTCAGCGCCACCAGCAGCCCGCCGTCGTCGTCGTAGGCCGGGAAGAAATCAACCGTCGCGGCGACGTCCTCGCCCGATCCGTTGGGGCGGAAGGTGCAGGCCACGTTGAGCACGCGGACCCCCCACTCGAGGCTCTTGGCCGCCGGGTCGCCGTCCGGGAAGCCGCCGAGCCGCAGCACCTCCTCGACCTCGTGGCCGATCAGCTCGCCCTCCTGGTAGCCCGTGACGGCGAAGGCCGCGTGGCCGGCGACGAGGATGCGGCGCTCCTGGTCGCAGACGATCAGGGCCGTCTTGGGGCTGGCGTAGTAGTCCTCGAGCAGCTCGAAGGCGAAGCCGAAGCCGCAGCGTGAGCAGCCGCGGGGCTGGTGGCGCACGTTGCGCTCACTGCTCGTCTCGCGGTAGGCGCAACGGGGGCAGAGAAAGACCGGCACGGATCCATGGTAGCGACGGCGGAACTCGGCGCCCTGGGCCCCAGTCCCTAGGCTTCCGCGGTCGTGTCGTGGCTCGAGGCCATCGTCCTCGGGATCGCCCAGGGGCTCACCGAGTTCCTCCCGATCTCGAGCACCGCCCACCTCCGCATCGTCCCGGCCTTCGCGGGCTGGGAGGACCCCGGCGCCTACTTCACCGCCGTCGTCCAGCTCGGGACGATGGCGGCGGTCGTCATCTACTTCTGGCGCGACCTCGTGCGAATCGTGCGCACCTGGTTCCTGAGCCTCAGCCGGCCGGAGCTGCGCGGCGAGCTCGACGCCCGCATGGGCTGGTACGTGATCGTGGCGACGATCCCGATCGTCATCTTCGGCTACGCCTTCCGCGACCAGATCGAGAGCGGCGGACGCAACCTCTACCTGATCGGGATCATGCTGATCGCGCTCGGCCTGGTGCTGCTGGCGGCCGACGTGACGGCGCGGCGGGTGCGCGACGTGGAGCAGGTGACGGCCCGCGACGCGATCTGGGTCGGCCTCGCCCAGGCGCTCGCCCTGATCCCCGGCACCTCGCGCTCGGGCGCGACGATCACCGCGGGGCTCTTCCTGGGCTTCAAGCGCGAGGCGGCGGCGCGCTTCTCGTTCCTGCTGTCGGTCCCGGCCGTCGTGCTCAGCGGGCTCTACGGCCTGCTGGAGGTCTTCACCGGCGAGAACGAAGCGGGCGGGGGGATGCTGCTCGTCTCGGTCCTCTTCGCCTTCGTCTTCGGGTACATCGCGATCGCGTTCCTGCTGCGCTACCTGGCGAACCACTCCATGCTGATCTTCGTGATCTACCGCGTGGTGCTGGGCGCGATCGTGATCGGCCTGACGGCCGCCGGCACGATCAGCTAGGTCGGCGTCTCGACGACCTCGAACTCGCGCGTGAGGTCGACGAGCTCGAGCACCCGGAGCACCGCGTCGGAGGGGCGCGCGATCGCGAACGGCCGGCCGCCGTCGGCGCACGCCTGGCGGGCCTCCAGCAGGGCGCGGAGGCCGGAGGAGTCCATGAAGCCGACGCCCGCGAGGTCGAGGATCACGGGCGCCTCGCCGGAGTTCGGGAGCGCGGCGGCGAGGGCCGGCGCGCCGACCAGGTCGAGCTCGCCCTCGGCGACGATCACGGTGCCCTCGGCGCGCTGCTCGGGGCGGACCCGGAAGGTCCCCGGAGAGGGGTCTGACATGCCCGCCAGACTAGCAGGGGCCCCGCCCTCCCGATCCCGTCTGGAGCGGGGTTCCGGTTTCCCGACGGGGCGGATCGGGCAGACTGGCGGGGACGCAGCGACGCGTCCGACCGGGGTGGTGGAGTGTCCGCACGCAGCGCGCAGCTGAGTGCCGCAGACCGCGAGCGGCTGATCATGGAGCACCTGCCGCTGGTGCGTGGCCTCGCGCGCCGCTACGCGGACCGCGGCGAGCCCCTCGATGACCTGGTGCAGGTCGGGACGATCGGACTGATCAAGGCCATCGACCGCTTCGACCCGGCCCGCGGCTACAAGCTCGCCAGCTTCGCGACGCCGACCATCCTGGGCGAGATCCGGCGCCACTTCCGCGACCGCTCCTGGACGGTGCGCGTCCCGCGCGGCATCCAGGAGGCGCGCGCCCGCATCGCCCAGGCGGTCGACGAGCTCTCGGCGACCCGGGGGCGCAGCCCCTCGGTGCGCGAGATCGCCGAGGCGGCCGATCTCTCGGTGGAGGACGTCCTGGACGCCCTGGCAGCCGGGAGCGCCCAGCGGCCCGCCCCGCTGGCCGCGCCGGGCGGCGACGGGGACGAGGACGAGGGCATCGCGGTGGGGCTCGAGGACCCGGGCTTCGAGCGGGCCGACGCCAGGGCGACGCTCGAGGCCGGGCTGTCGGACCTGCCCGCGCGCGAGCGGGTCATCCTGCACCTGCGCTTCGAGGAGGGCCTCACCCAATCCCAGATCGCCGAGCAGGTCGGCGTGTCGCAGATGCACGTCTCGCGCCTGATCCGGCGCGCCCTCGAGCGGCTGCGCGAGAGCGCGGGCGAGCCGGAGCCCGAGGGGGGCCCGTGAGCCGGCCCCCGGGAGCGCGGCGGGTTTCGCCGTCTGCGAGCATGGGAACGCCAGGGTGAGAGCCGGCGGCGGGGCCGGCCGGGACCTCGGCCCGAGGAGGGCGAGCTGGCGATGGCTGCGACACTCGCGCCGCGGGGAGGCGAACGGGGAGTGAACGAGCCGGCGGCACACGTCGAGCTGACGCTGCCGGCGGACGCCGAGAGCGTCGTCCTGGCCCGCCAGATGGTGCGCGGGCTGGTCGACTTCCTCGGGTGGGGCGACGAGAGCCGCAACGACATCTCGATCGCCGTCACGGAGGCGTGCACCAACGCGGTGCTCCACGCCTACCCGGATGGCGGCGGCGAGTACACGGTGCGCGCGTGGGTGGAGCCCGACCGCCTGGTGGTGGCCGTCTGCGACGAGGGGCGCGGCATCACGCCGCGGGTGGAGTCGCCCGCCGCCGGCCTGGGCCTCGGCCTCCCCCTGATGCTCGCCATCGGCGACGAGGTCTCGTTCTCGAGCGACAGCGAGGGCGTCACCCAGGTGCGCATCACGTTCACGGAGGGCGGCGGCGGCGGATGACGTCGGCCTCGACGTCAGCCCGGCTCGTCATCCGGCGCCCCGACCTCACGGCGAACGTCCTCGAGCGCGTGGTCGCCGCGCTCGCCGCGCGGGCCGACCTGCCCCTCGACCGTCTCTCCGATGCCCAGATCGCCAGCGCCGCGGCGGCGGTCGCGGCCTCCCGCCACATGGCCGACGGCGCCCTCTACGTCGAGTTCGACGGCGAGCCGGGGGCCGTGACCGTGCGGATCGGCCCGTTGCCGGCGGGCGCGGCGGAGCAGGTCGTCGAGGAGAGCGCGGTGCCGGGCGTCGGGGCGATCGTCGAGCGCCTGGTGGACCGCTGGAGCGTCGACCGCCGCGCGACCGGCGACGAGAGCCTGTCGCTGGCCATCGTCGACCGCGACGGGGCGGGCCCGTGATCGGCAGGGGCCGCACCTGAGGAAGCGCACGCTCCTGGGCGTGGGCGCGCTCGCCGCGATCGCGCTGGTGCCCGGGCGCCGTGCGACGCCGGCTCGGCCCGCGGCACCGGCGCCGCCGTCCCCTCCTCCCGCGGCGCCGCCCGCGGCCGCCGCGAAGGTGGCGCCGTGGTGGCGGCGGACCTTCGACGTGCTGCGCACGGCCACCAGGCGGGCCCTGAAGGGCCACGTGACCGACGTCGCGGCCGCCCTCGCCTACTACGCGTTCCTCGCGATCCCAGCGGTCCTGCTCGTCGCCGTCGGCGTGTTCGGCCTGGTCGCGGGCGACGGGGCGATCAACGGCATCGTCGACCGCCTGGACGGCCTGGTGCCGGACGACGCGCTGACCCTGATCGAGGACTCGCTCACGCGCGTGACCCGGAACGGCGGCAGCGGCGCGGGACTGGCCATCATCGGCCTCCTGCTGGCGATCTGGACGTCCAGCGGCGCGATGTCGGCGCTCATGCGCGGGCTCAACAGCATCCACGGGCGCGAGGAGACGCGCTCCTTCGCCCGGCAGCGCATCACCGCCGTCGCGCTGCTGGCCTGGGCGCTCGTGGCCCTGATCGTGTCGTTCGGGCTCCTCGTGCTCGGCGCGCCTCTCTCGAGCAGCATCGGCGAGGCGGTCGGCGCCGAGACCGCCGTCGCGTGGATCTGGTGGGCGGCCCAGTGGCCGATCCTGGGGGCGGCGCTCTATCTCGCGGTCGCCGGGATCCTGCGCGCCGGGCCCTCCGGGCGGCCCGGATCGCGCGGCGCCGTCCTCGCGGGCGCCGCGACGACGGTGGCGATCTGGGTGGTGGCCTCGGCCCTGTTTGCGGTCTACGTGTCGCGGTTCGGCAACTACGGCGCCGCCTGGGGGTCGCTGTCGGCGGTCATCGTCATGCTCACCTGGCTCTGGCTCAGCGGCCTCGCCGTGCTGCTGGGCGCCCAGGTGGAAGACGAGATGGACCGCCGCCGCGGGGCCTGAGCGGGAGCGGCGCCGCGCCAAGGCGGTAGCGTTTCGTCCCGGATGCCGCCGCCCACCGACGCGCCCTCCCGCCCCCCTCGTCGGCCCTGGTCGCGCACCGACCGTCCGGTCCCTCGGCTGGTCGTCCGCCCCTTGCAGGACTTCTTCCGCCTCGAGGCGGCCGGCGGCCTGGTGCTGCTGGGGGCCACGGTCGCGGCGCTGGTCTGGGCCAACGTCGCCACGGCGGGCTACGAGTCGTTCTGGGCCAACGAGATCTCGGTGCGGGTCGGCGACTTCACGGTGACCGAGACGCTGCAGGACTGGGTCAACGACGGGCTCATGGCCATCTTCTTCCTGGTCATCGGCCTGGAGGTGAAGCGCGAGCTGACCGTGGGCGAGCTGTCGACCCGGGCCGCGGCGCTGCTGCCGCTGTTCGCCGCGGTCGGGGGCATGGTCGTGCCGGCCCTCCTGTTCCTGGCCGTCATGCACGGCGAGGCGGGCTCCAACGGCTGGGGCATCCCGATGGCCACCGACGTGGCCTTCGCGCTGGGCGCGCTGGCGGCGCTGGGCAGTCGCGCCCCCTCGGGCCTGGTCGCCTTCCTGCTCGGCGTTGCGGTGATCGACGACATCGGGGCGATCATCGTGATCGCCGTCTACTACAGCGACGGCCTGGCCTTCGGCTGGCTCGCCGCCGCCCTGGTCGGGCTGGCCGCGATGGGCGCCCTGCGGCGGCTCGAGGTCCGCCACCTGTTGCCGTACGTGGTCCTGGGCCTGGCGATCTGGTTCTGCACCCTCGAGTCGGGCGTGCACCCGACGATCGCCGCGGTGGCCATCGGCCTGCTCACGCCGGTGCGACCGTTCCAGGACTCCGCGACGGTCAGCGCCGAGGCGGTCCGCATCGCCCAGGAGACGGCCGACGAGCCGGACGACCCCGACGCCGACGCAGGCCTCTGGCGGCGGCTGGCATGGCTCTCGCGCGAGGCGATCTCGCCCCTGACGCGCGTGGAGCACGGCCTGCACGAGTGGTCGAGCTTCGTGGTGCTGCCGATCTTCGCGCTGGCCAACGCCGGCATCCCCCTCGACGCCGACGCCCTCGACGCGGCGGCTCAGACCCCGATCGCGGCCGCCGTCGCGGTCGGCCTGGTGGTCGGCAAGACCGTCGGGCTCACGCTGGGCGTGCTGCTGGCCGTGCGGCTCGGGCCGAGCTCGCTGCCGGCCGGCGTGCGCTGGCCCCACGTCCTCGGGGTCGGGGCGCTCGCGGGCATCGGCTTCACGGTCTCGCTCTTCGTCGCCGACCTCGCGTATGACGACCCCTCGCACCTGGACGCCGCCAAGATCGGCGTCCTCGGCGGGTCGGTGGTCGCGGCCGTCCTCGGCATCGCTGCGCTCGCGGCCATCTCCCGACGGCCGCGCTCGGCCGCGGGGGGGGTCGGCTGATACCACGTGGGTGGGCCCGACCGGGCCCGGACCCGTTCGCCACCGAGAGGACCCCATGCTCACCCTGACGCCGACCGCGGAGATCGCGATCCGCCAGATCATCGAGAGCTCGCCGCTCGCCGAGGGCGGCCTCCGCATCAGCGCCGAGCCCGGCTCCAACGGCGAGGCCGGCTTCAGCCTCGCGCTCGTGGAGGGCCCCGGGCCGCTCGACCAGGTCGTCGAGGACGTCGACGTGCCCGTCTACCTCGAGCCCCGGGTCGCGCCCCTGCTCGACGAGGGGGTGCTCGACGCCACCATCGAGGACGAGCGCGTGACCTTCACGGTGGGCCCGAGGACGGGCTAGCCCAGCCGGGCGCCCCCCTGGGCCTTGACGACGTCCACGAACCGGGCGTAGCTCGGCTTCTTCTCGAGCCCCTCGCGGTAGAGGCCGGCCGGCCAGTTCGCGTTGTCCTCGAGGTTGAACCACACGACGGCCTTGACCTGCTCCGTCCGCAGCTGCGGCAGGGAGTAGATCTGGGTGAGGTACTCGGCCTGCTGCTCCTCGGTGACCGCCGTGTCGCGGTAGGGCGTCGGGGCCGTCGTGTAGCCCGCCTCGGTGATGTAGAACGGCAGCCCCTGCTTGAAGCCGTCGATCTCGTCGAGGAACCGGCCGATGCTGCTCCAGCTCGGCAGGGCGTCGGTGGGCTCGAGGGGGCCGGCCGCCGGGTAGATGTGCTGCGAGTAGCCGTCCAGCGGGATGTCCCGCTGCTTCAGGCCCTGCAGCCAGTCGATCGCCCCGATGCCCGTCTCGCCCGTGCTGCCGCGGGGGCCGCCGACGCCGGCGATGACCTGGACCTCCGGGTTGGCCTTCTTCATCGCCGGGTAGGCCGCCTTGACCATGGCCGCGTAGTTGTCGAGCGAGACCGGCGTGTCGCCCTCGAACTGGGGCCGCAGGAACCCGGACAGGTTGGGCTCGTTCCAGATCTCGACGTGGGTCACCGCGGGCAGGGTGGCGCCGTCGGCCTGGAAGTCGCCCGAGTAGCGCGTGGCCAGGGCGGTCATGAAGTCGGCGAAGTCGTCGGCGTCGGGCGTCGCGGTGTTGATCTGGTACCCCGGCGGCTCGAAGCGGCCCCCCGTCGCCCAGGTCGGGGCGTTGTAGACGTCCACGATCGGCGTGATGTCGCGCTCGGCGAGGCCCGTGAGCACGGCGTCGGCGCGCGACCAGTCGTAGGCCGGGTCGGCCGGGTCGGTGGCGTCCGCCGGGCGTGAGGGGGCGACCTGCGACCAGAAGATGTCGTAGCGGGTCGTGGTGGCCCCGGTGTCGGCCACCAGGTCGAGGCGCGCGTCGATGTTCTCCAGCGGGTCGATGGGCAGGTGGTCGTCCTGCACCGCCGCCACGGCGCCGATCGGTTCCTGCTCGTCGGCGCTGCCGCCCCCGCAGGCCACGGTCCCGACGACCAGGGCGATGGCCACCGCCACCGCCGCCAAGCCAGCCACGACGCGCCGCCTGTTGGTCATCTCCCCCTCGGTCCTCGACCGGGCCCCGCGGGACCCTAGCCGATCCCCCCGGACGCGCTACGAGAGCCCCGCGCGCGCCGCCTCGGGCGGGATCGCATCCTCCCAGGGCAGCCGCGTGGGCTGCGGGTCGCCCGGGATCCGGTAGCGCCACGCGGGGACGTCGAGCGCGCCCCCGGCCCAGCGATGGATCGCCCCCACCAGCCGGGCGAGGTCCTGCGGGTCGTCGAGCACCGAGGGCGTCATCGGGTCGGCGGCGAAGGCAAGCACCCGCCCGGCGCCCACCGGGCGCAGGATGGCCGCCGGCGCGCCGTCGACGAAGCGCGCGACCACGCTCGCCCCGGCCGGCACTCCGCCGAAGGCGCGCGCCTGGGCGGCGTCGATCGGGACGCTCAACAGGTCGTCGGGCACCCCCGGCCCGAGCGCGCCGGCCTCGACCTGCAGCACCCGGCCCGGCCGCGGCGGGCCCAGGGGCGCGCCGATCAGGGCGTCGCGGACGGCCGCGAGCGGCGCGCCGGACGGGGTCTGGGTGAACGCCTCCGGGTCGGTCACCACGAGCGTGCCGCCGGCCCGCACCCAGGCCGCGACCTGGTCCGCGAAGGGGCCGTCGAGCGTGTCTGCACGGGGCATCCACAGCGTCCGCGCGCCGGCCAGCCGCGCGGGCTGGGCGGCGAGGCGGGTGTCGGCGTCGAAGCTGAAGGCGGCCCCCTCGAGCTCCCCGAGCAGGGCGTAGGTGGTGTAGAGCGCGTCGCCGGTGGTGCGGTAGCGGACGTTCCCGGGCCGGTCCGGCTGGCCCTGGCCCTCGCTCGCCGTCGCGTAGAGCACGAGCTGCTGCGGGTCGGTCGGCGGCGCGGGCAGGCGGGTGCCCCGCAGGCTGCGCGCGATGTCCAGCATCGAGCGGTAGAGGCGCCGGTTGGTGAAGCGTGGGTTGTCCGACGCGAAGAAGCTGATGTCGGTCGCGCCCGCCCGCAGCGCCTGGGCGCTCCAGGTCCAGAGGTCCCCCGGCACCGGCTGGTAGCGCGAGTAGTCGAAGGCCTGGACGATGACGCGCGTGCGCCTGCCGGTCAGGTCGGAGAGGAGCTTGGCGCCGAAGCCCGGGTTGTAGCGGCCCCGCCCCGCGCGATCGCGCTCGGGGAAGCTGACGTAGGGGTCGGCCTCGACCACGTCGGCGAAGTCGCCCAGCCGCGAGTAGTCCCAGGGCATGAAGCCGTCGATGAAGCCGTAGTCGTTGGGGCTGATGAGGGCGCCCGGGTCCAGGCGGCGGATGAGGGCGGCCTGCTCGGCCTTCATCCGGAAGAAGCGGTCGCCGGAGAAGCGCGACCAGGCCAGCCAGCGGCGCGCCTCGGCCGGCGAGCGGCTGGGGCGGGCGGCGGGGTCGGGCAGCGCCAGGCCGGTCGCGCGGCGGAAGTCCCGTGCCAGCCGGCGCCCGAAGGCGCTCGAGCGCGCCGTGCGCCCGCGCGGGATCAGGGCGATCGGCTCGTCGCTGCCGGTGTAGAGGTTGACGTACGGCAGGCCCCGCAGCCGCGGCACGATGCGCCGGATCTCGCGCAGCGCCTCTCGCCGGTAGACCGGATCGAGCAGCGACAGCCGCCGCGTGTAGGCGAGCGGGTCGGCCGTGGGGTCGGAGATCGTCACGTCCTTGCGCTGCAGCGCCTTGCGCGCCGCCCAGATCTCGACCGCCACGTCCCACTTCAGCCCCGTCTTCGCGAACTCCGCCGCGAAGCGGCGCGGCGTGCGCCAGCCCACGGGCTCCTTGCCGAGGGGCAGGGGCGGGAACGGCAGGGCGCTCGGGCCGCTGATCCAGAGACCGTTGCGGCCCGACTCGTCGAGGATCCCCTGGACGGTGCGGTACCAGCGCCGCGGCGGGATCAGCGGCGCGGTCTTCGGGTTCCACGCCGGCAGCTCGTTCTGGTTGAGCTCGTGGCCCCAGGTCGAGACCGTCCCGGCCGGCCGGTCCCCCGTCGCGGGCGCCGCGGCGGCGGGAGCGGCGGCGCCGGCCGCGAGGACGGCGGTCGCGATCGCGATGGCGGTGCGGGGACGGGCCACGGGCGCGCCCATCATGCCCGCGGTCGCCGGGAGCCTCAATCGGGCCCGGTACCGCCCAGTGCCGTGAAACGTCCGGCCGTCCTGCGCCACAGTGGAGGCATGAGCGCGCCCCGCCGCATCGCCGCGGTGACCCTCGCTGCCGGGATGGGCCTCGTCGCGGCGGCCTGCGGCGGCGGCGACGA
>DATLLV010000044.1:0-2871 GCA_035537655.1 Miltoncostaeaceae bacterium | reverse complement strand
CTCGATGGTCGCGGTGGTCGCCCCGATGGCCGACGCGGTGGCGGACCCCGCGACGGGGTTGACGGTGACGCGGGCCAGGCGGTCGCGACCGCGCTCGGCGATCCACAGGGCGCCGTCGGCGCCGGAGACGATGCCGTGGGGGTCGGCGCCGGCCGGCAGCGAGGCGGCTTGGCCGAGCGTGCCGTCGGTGGCGACGCGGTAGACGGCATCGGCCGTCGTGTCGGTGAAGTACAGCGCCCCGTCGCCGCCCGGGGTGATGCGCAGCGGCGCAGCAAGCAGGCCGAGGCCGAGTCCGTAGGTGTAGGTCGTGACGACGCCCTGCGGCGTCATGCGCTTGATGGCGGCGCCGACCGCGCCGGACTCCGTGAACCACAGGTTGCCGTCGGGACCGACGGCGAGGTCGCGGGGGTGGTCGGTCAGCGAGCCGGTCGGGAACTCCGTGATGACGCCCTGGGGCGTGATGCGGCCGAGGCTCGTCCCGGCGGCTTCGGTGAACCAGAGGTTGCCGTCGGGGCCGGCGACGATGTCGCCCGGCTGCATGTTGTCCGTCAGACCCGTGTTGAACTTCGTCACGACGCCGCCGGTGGTGAGGCGGCCGATGTAGCCCTTGGCCTTGTAGGCGGTGAACCAGAGGTTGCCGTCCGGCCCCTCCGCGATGCCGAGCGGGCCCTCCTTGGCGGAGAAGCGCGTGACCGTGCCGATGGTCGACAGGCGCAGGATCCGGTCGTTGGCCGGCAGGGTCGCCCACAGCCCGCCCGGGCCGGCGGTGATGCGGTCCGGGACGCCGTGGCTCGAGACGTCGTAGCGGGTGATGGTCCCGGCCGTGCCGATCCGCCCGATCGCGCCGCTGCCGTCGCTCTCCGTGAACCAGACGTTGCCGTCCGGTCCGGCGGCGACGCCGTTCGGCCCGGCGCCCGCGGGGATGCCGGTCGAGTACTCGGTGGTGGTGGGGGCGCCCTGGGCGGGCGCGGCGGCGGCCAGACTGGCCGCGGCGGCAAGGGCGAACGTCTTCCAGCGGCGCATGTGGGCGGGTGATCGGCCCGCCGCGGGGCAGCTTGAAGCGCGCTGGACAGGTGTCCGGTGCAGCGGCCGGCGGTGGGCCTGCGCAGACCCCGACGACTGTCGGGTTGCCCCCTCTCAGGTGGGGGGCGGGGGGCCCCGCCGACTTGTGACCCTCGCGCGCCGATGGGAAGAACGTGTCCAGTGCCTTCGAGACGCCCCTTCCGGCGCCTGGCCATCGTGAATCGCGGCGAGGCGGCGATGCGCGTGATCCACGCCGTCCGCGAGCTCAACGAGGAGCGCCCGGACGAGGCGATCCGCCTGATCGCGCTGCACACCTCGGGCGAGCGCCACGCCCTGTTCGTCCGCCGCGCCGACGAGCACGTCGACCTCGGCCCCGCGCTGGTGACGGGCCCCGACGGCCGGACCACGAGCGCCTACCTGGACTACGACCGGCTGCGCGACGCGCTCGTGCGCACGCGCGCCGACGCCGCCTGGGTCGGCTGGGGCTTCGTGGCCGAGCACCCCGCCTTCGCCGAGCTGTGCGACGAGCTCGGGATCGTCTTCGTCGGCCCGGACGCGGACGTCATGCGCGCGCTCGGCGACAAGATCGAGGGCAAGCTGCTGGCCGAGCGCGCCGGCGTGCCCGTGGCCCCCTGGTCGGGCGGTGGGGTGGACACCGCCGAGGACGCCGTCCGGGTGGCGGGCGAGCTCGGCTTCCCGCTGATGATCAAGGCGGCGGCCGGTGGCGGCGGGCGCGGCATGCGCCGGGTCGAGTCGGCCGACGAGGTCGCGCACGCGTTCGAGCGCGCCCGCACGGAGGCCGAGCAGGCCTTCGGCGATCCCAGCGTCCTGATGGAGCGCCTGGTCGGCGCGGCGCGTCACGTGGAGGTCCAGCTGATCGCCGACGGCGAGGGCGGCGTGTGGGCGCTGGGCGTGCGCGACTGCTCCTACCAGCGCCGCCACCAGAAGGTCGTCGAGGAGTCCGCCTCGCCGGCGCTCAGCCCCGAGCAGGAGCGCGAGCTGTCCGAGGCCGCGGTGCGGCTCGCGCGCGAGACGGGCTACCGCGGCGCCGGCACGGTCGAGTTCCTCTACGAGCCGGCCGAGCGGCGCTTCGCCTTCATGGAGGTCAACACCCGCCTGCAGGTCGAGCACCCGGTCACAGAGGCCGTGACGGGCGCCGACCTCGTCCGCCTGCAGCTGCACGTCGCCGCGGGCGGCCGGCTCGAGGGGGACCCGCCGCCCCCGGTCGGCCACGCGATCGAGGTGCGCCTGAACGCGGAGGACCCCGCGCGCGGCTTCGCACCCGCGCCCGGCCGGATCTCGCTGCTGCGCCTGCCCACGGGCCCCGGCATCCGGGTCGACAGCGGCGTCGCCGAGGGCGACACCGTGCCGCCGGAGTTCGACTCGATGATCGCCAAGGTGATCGCGCACGGCCGCGACCGCGACCAGGCGCTTGCCCGCCTGCGCCGCGCGGTGGGCGACACCGTCGTCTCGATCGAGGGCGGGACGACCAACCAGGGCTTCCTGCTCGACCTGCTCGGCCGGCCCGAGCTGCGCACGGGCGACGTCGACACGGGCTGGCTGGACCGCCTGCAGGCGACGGGCGACGTGCAGCCGATGCGCCACGCGGACGCCGCGCTCGTCCAGGCCGCCATCGCGCTCGCCGACGCCGCCACGGCGGCCGAGCGCTCGCGCTTCTACGCGCTGGCCCGGCGCGGCCGGCCGCACTCGGACGCCGAGGTCTGCCGCACGCTCGACCTGCTGCACCGCGGCACGGGCTACCGCCTGAGCGTCTGCCAGCTCGCCCCGGGCCGCTACCTCGTCGAGGTCGACGGCGCCCGCATCGAGGCGACCGTGGAGGTGCTCACC
>DATLLV010000043.1:0-2816 GCA_035537655.1 Miltoncostaeaceae bacterium | reverse complement strand
AGCGCGCGGACGACGACCACGGTGGTGGTCTCGCCGACCGTCACCGACACGGTCTCGCCCACGCGCACGTCGCGCGCCGGCTTCGCGCGGGCGCCCTCGACGTGGACGCGCCCGCCCGCCACGGCCTCGGTCGCCAGCGACCGGGTCTTGAAGAAGCGGGCCGCCCAGAGCCACTTGTCGATCCGCACGCGCCCCTCGGCCACCCCGCGATCATCCCACGGCGCCGGGCGCCGGGCCGGTATAGCGGGAGCGCGGGCGGATGAGGCGCCCGTCGGCGGCCGCCTCCATGGCGTGGGCCGCCCAGCCGGCCGAGCGCCCCAGCGCGAAGAGGTGGAACGCGGCGCCCGGGGGCAGCCGGTGGGCGCGGCAGATCGCCGCCAGGCCTATGTCGAGCGAGGGCTCGAGGCCCAGCTCGCCGCGCGCGACCGCGGCGACCGCCGCCAGCGGCTCGTCCGGGCCGGCCGCGGCGGCGCGGGCCAGCAGCTCCGCTCCGCGGGGGTCGCCGTCCGGGTAGAGCTCGTGGCCGAAGCCCGGCAGGGCGTCCTGCTCGCGCAGCGCCCGGGCGACCGCCTCGCGGGCGCCGTCGCGGGCCGCGTCGCCAAGCACCCCCTCGACGCGCTCGGCCATGCCCCCGTGCCGGCGCCCGCGCATCGCGCAGAAGGCCGCCAGCAGCGCCGACTCGAGCGGCGCGTCGGCCGAGGCGACGCAGCGGGCGGTGAACGAGCTCACGTTCAGGTCGTGGTCGGCGCAGAGCACCAGCGCCGCGGTCACGTCGGCGGCGCTCCCGGGGCGGCCCCAGCCGCGCGCCAGGCGCCGCCCCAGCGGCCCTCCGCCACGCGCGCCGGCGGCGGCGAAGAGCCCCTCCACCACGGCCCCGGCGCGGCGCGGCGCGGCCTCGCCCAGCGCCGCGACCCCCGCGACCGCGACCTCGGCCTCGGCGAGCAGCCGCCGCGCCAGCGCCCCCGGCTCCGGCCCGGGCGCTCCGTCGGACGGCGGGCCCGCGAACAGCGCGGCGGCGGCGGCGGCCGAGCCGGTCCAGAGCAGGGCCGCCGCCTCCTCGAAGGACGCCGACCGCGCGAGGGCGAGGGCGTCACGGCCGCGGTAGTAGGGGCGGCCGTCCTCGATCAGCGTGAGCGCCGAGTCGAGGACGGGCGCGCCCCAGTGCAGCGCGCCGTGGGCCGCCAGCTCCGGGTCGCGACCGCGGGCGCGGCGGTCGCGCAGCGCCTCGATCGCCGCCCGCGGGTAGCGCCGGGCACGGCTGGGCCCGGGTCCCGGCTGGGACGCCAGTAGCCCGCGGCTGACGTACGCGTAGAGCGTCGGGCGCGAGACGCCGAGCAGCTCGGCCGCCTCCTGGGCGCTGAGGGTGGGCTCCTCGGCCGCCATCGTTGACGAGTGTAATCAAGATTGACGGTGATAGCGAGCATGCCTACCGTGAGGCCATGGACACGACGGCGATCACCGACCCCGCGGCGCCGGAGCTCTTCCCCGCCGCGTTCCCGCGCGAGGGCTTCCCGCGCTACGACTGGACCGAGCGCCCGGCCGCCCTCCCGGCCGCGGCGTGGTGCACCGAGACCACGCACCGCGATGGCCAGCAGGGCGGCCTGCCCCTGACCGTCGAGGACGGCGTGCGCATCTACGACCTCATCTGCGCCTTCACCGGCGCCAGCGGCGCCGTGCGCCAGGCCGAGTTCTTCGTCTACCGCCGGGACGACCGGGCGATGCTCGAGGCGGCGCTCGAGCGCCACGCCGGCGGCGCGCCGGTCGAGCCGACCACCTGGATCCGCGCCAGCCGCCGCGACGCCGACCTCGTGCGCGGGATCGGCGTGCGCGAGACCGGGATGCTGGCCTCGGCGAGCGATTACCACACCTTCCACAAGTTCACCCCGGGCGGGCGGCGCCAGGCGGCGGAGGCCTACCTCGACGCGGTGCGGGCCGTGCTCGACGCCGGCCTGCGCCCGCGCCTGCACCTGGAGGACGCCACCCGGGCGCCCGAGGAGTTCGTCCTGCCCTTCGCCCAGGCGGTGCTCGAGGCCTGCGCGCCGTTCGGTCCGGAGGCGCGGCCCAAGTTCCGGGTGTGCGACACCATGGGCCTCGGCCTGCCGCTCGACGGCGTCGCCGCCCCCCGCTCGGTGCCGCGCTGGATCCGGCGCCTGCGCGAGCTGGGGATCGCGGGCGAGGACCTCGAGTTCCACCCGCACAACGACACCCACCTGGTGGTGGCCAACTGCCTCGCGGCCATCGAGGCCGGCTGCGCCGTCGTGAACGGCACCCTGCTCGGCAAGGGGGAGCGCACCGGCAACGCGCCGCTCGAGGGCGTGCTGCTGCACGTCGTCGGCATGGGCCTGCTGGACGACCCGCTGCCCGACTTCCGCACCCTGAACGACCTCGCCGACCTCTACGCGCGCATCGGCGCCCCGCTGCCGGCGGCCTACCCGCTGTACGGGCGCGACGCCCACCGCACCCGCGCGGGCATCCACGCCGACGGGCTGAACAAGTTCTGGTGGATGTACGCCCCCTTCGACGTGCCCGCGCTCATCGGCCGGCCGCTGGAGGTGAGCCTGACGCGCGACTCGGGCGCCGCCGGGCTGGTCTTCCTCATCCGCCAGCACACCGGACGCGAGCTCGCCAAGGACGACCCCGAGCTGCAGCGCGTGCACGCCGAGCTGACGCGGCAGTTCGACGCCGGGCGCCAGACCGCGGTGGAGTGGGAGGAGATCGCCGGGCTGCTGCGCAGCCCGGCGGCCGCCTGAGGCTCAGCCCATCTGGGCGAGGCCGATGATGTTGCCCTCGGAGTCGGTGAAGAAGGCCCCCTTGAA
>DATLLV010000042.1:0-18595 GCA_035537655.1 Miltoncostaeaceae bacterium | reverse complement strand
CTGCGCCGCGCGATCGCCGAGTCGCCGTTCCCCGAGGCCGGCTACATCACCACGTCCGTCGGCATCGCGACCGCCGCGGCCGCCGACGCCACCGCCGACCTCCACCGCCAGGCAGAGGTGGCGCTCCACTGGGCCAAGGTCTCGGGCCGCAACCGCGCGATGGCCTACTCGTTCGCGGTGGCGGAGGAGGTCTTCGCCCACCGGGGCGGCGACCGCGCCGAGGCCCCCAGCCTGCGGGCCATGCGCGCGCTGGCGTGGGCGGTGGACGCGAAGGACCCGTACACGCACCGCCACTCCGCCCGGGTCGCCGACCTGGCCGTGCAGATCGCGACCGCCCTCGGGTGGCCCGTGACCCGCGCCGCCCAGCTGCGCGAGGCGGGCCTGGTCCACGATGTCGGCAAGATCGCCGTGCCCGACGCGATCCTGTTCAAGCCCGGCCCGCTGACCGACGAGGAGCGCCAGGCGGTGAGCGCCCACGCCGCGGTCGGCGCGCGGATCGTCGCCGACGTCCTGTCGGCCGAGCAGGCCGCCTGGGTGCGCGGCCACCACGAGCGCTGGGACGGCACGGGCTACCCCGACCGCCTCGCCGGCGAGGACATCCCGGAAGAGGCGCGCGTGCTGGCCGTGGCCGACTCGTGGGACGTGATCGTCAGCTCGCGCAGCTACCAGGCGGGGCGCGGCGTGGACGCCGCCCTGGCCGAGGTGCGGCGCTGCGCCGGCAGCCAGTTCTGGCCCGTCGCGGTCGACGCGCTCGCGCGGCTCGTCGCCGCCGGCGCGGTGACCGGCGGCGACGCCGAGGCCCACGCGGGCCGGCCGCGCCAGACCGTCGCGGGGGCCGCAGCGGGCTAGGCCCGGGTGGCGCCCCAGCGGTCGTCGTGGACCAGCGTCCGCCACGGGCGCCGGATCTTCGCGAGCGCGGGCGGCAGCCCCTCCGGGAACTGGAGCGGGTAGCCGAGCGGCGTGACCAGCGGGACCTCGACCTCCGCGGGCAGGTCGAACAGCGCCCGCACCTCGTCCTCCACGAACCACTGGAACACGGTCGGGACCGTCCCGAGCCCCTTCGCCCGCGCGGCGACCATCAGGTTCTCGAGGAGGAACGCGACCGAGGTGATGTCGGCGTCGCGCTCGAAGTCGCGGTCGTCGACCTGGGGGTACGCGTTGCGCGGCACCCGCAGGCACAGGATCCACACGGGCACCATCGGATAGGTGCCGAGGGCGGTCTCCGCGTAGCCGCGCGCCCAGGCGGCGTGGTCGTCGGGGCTCGCGCCCTCCGCCGGCGGCCGGGCGATGCGGAAGTACTCGGCGCCGCCGCGCATCACCAGCTCCGCGAGCGCCGCCCGCTTCTCCTCGTCGCGGACCACGAGGATGCTCCACGCCTGCTGCATCCCGCCGGTGGGAGCGAGCAGGGCGAGGCGCAGCAGCTCGTCCAGGTCCTCGTCGCTGACCGGGCGGTTCGTGAACTGGCGCACGCTGCGCCGCTTGCGGATGGCCTCCAGGGCGTCCATGGCTCCTCGCGGGGTCGGGGTCCGGGCCGCGAGGAATCTACCCTCAGCCGTCGGGGTCCGGGGGGCGGCGCCCCTCCTTGACCGCGGAGCGGCGGGCCTTGCCCGCGAGGCGCCGCTCCCTGGCGCCGCGGCTCGGCCTCGTGGGCCGCCGCGGCGGGGCCGGCGGCGCGAGGGCCTCGGCGACCCGCCGCTCCAGCCGGGCGAGCACGATCTCACGGTTGCGCTCCCGGGAGCGGTCGGTCTGGCTGCTGAGCCGCAGCGGGCGCCGGTCCAGGCGCATGCGCGCCGCGAGGCGCTCGGCCAGCGGCTCGGGGATGCCCTCCAGGTCCTCCCGCCGGATCGTGAGCTCCGCCCGGGTCTCGGCGTGGTCGCGCCGCTGGCCGCCGGGGCCGGACGCGCGCGAGTACGTCCAGGCGCCGCGGCCCGCGAGGAGCGCGGCGACCTCGGCGGGGGTCATCCTGCCGGCGCGGGGACCTTCGGCTCGGCGCCCGCCCGGGCCGCCTCGATGCGCTCGACGGCCTCCTCGCGGGACACCTCGTGGCCCTTCTCGCGCTTCCAGATCACGAAGCCGCACCCCGGGTTCTTGCGGCTCTTCCAGCTCGTGCAGCCGTACGCGCGGCTGTTCTCCACGATCTGGCCGCCGCAGCCCGGCGTCGGGCAGTCGCCGAGCGGCTCCTTCGAGCCGCCGGGCGCGGCGTTCGTCTCGCCCCGGGCGACCATGCCGCGGGCGGTCTCGGCGTCGACCTCGCCCTTCTGGCCGCGCACCCGCTTCCAGATGACGTACCCGCAGCCCGGCTCGGAGCGACTCTTCCAGCTCGTGCAGCCGTAGCTGCGCGAGCGCTCGACGATCTGGCCGCCGCACCCCGGAGTGGGGCAGGGGCCGATGACCTCGCGCTCGCTCTCGAGGTCCTTGCTCGAGCGGCCTGCGGCGATGTGCTCGAGGGCCTCCTCGCGCGTGAGGGTGTGGCCGTTCTGCTGCTTCCAGAGCGTGTAGCCGCAGCCCGGGTCGTCCTTGCCGTGATACGTGTTGCAGCCGTAGCTCTTGGGGTACTCGACGATCTGGCCCTCGCAGCCCGGCGTCGGGCAGGGCGCGAGCGGCTCGCGCTCGACGCGCAGGTCGCCGCGCTCCTTGTCGCCGAACCAGGCGACGACCTCGCGCGTGAACCCGTCGATCTCGCGGCGGAAGTCCTCGGCCTGCACCTCGCCGCGCTCGATGCGGTTCAGGCGCTGCTCCCAGCGGCCGGTCAGCTCGGGGCGGGTGAGCAGGTGGTCGCCCAGCATCCGCACCAGGCCGACGCCCTTCTCGGTCGCGCGCAGGCTGCGGCCCTCGCGCTCGATGTAGCCGGCGTCCACGAGGCGCTCGATGGTGGCGGCGCGCGTGGCGGGGGTGCCGATGCCGGCGTCCTTCATGGCCTCGGCCGCCTCGTCGTCCTCGACCAGTTTGCCCGCGGTCTCCATGGCGCGCAGCAGCGTGCCCTCCGAGTAGCGGGCGGGCGGCTTGGTCTGCTTGGCGAGGGCCTCGGCCTCGGCGCAGCGGACGCTCTGGCCGACCGTCAGCGGCGGCAGGGCCTGCTCCTTCTCCTCGTCCGATGAGGGCCGGCCGTCGCTGAGCGCGGCCGAGTCCGAAGCGGACTTCTCTCCGTACGCGGCCCTCCAGCCGGCCTCGATCAGGACCTTGCCGCGGCTGCGGAAGAGGTGCTCGCCGACGCGCGTCTCGACCAGCGTGCGCTCGAAGCGGGCCGGCGGATGGAAGACCGCGAGGAAGCGGCGGGCGACGAGGTCGTAGATCCGGCGCTCGTCGCGGCTGAGTCCCGAGAGGTCGTGGTCGCCCTCGGTGGGGACGATCGCGTGGTGGTCGCCGACCTTGCCGTCGTTCACGACCCGGCCCAGCGGCAGGCGGTCGAGGCCGAGCACGTAGCGGGCCGCGTCCGCGTACTCGGGCGCGGCGGCGCCGACGCCGCTGGCGACGCCCTTGAGCTGGCCGGCCATGTCGCCGGAGAGGAACCGGGAGCTCGTGCGCGGATAGGTCAGCAGCTTGTGCTGGTCGTAGAGCGCCTGGGCTGCGCTGAGGGTGCGCGACGCCGAGAAGCCGAAGCGGCTGTTCGCCTCGCGCTGCAGCGTGGTGAGGTCGTAGAGCAGCGGCGGCTGCTCGACCTGAGGCTTCGTCTCGAGCGACTCGACGACGCCATCGGCGCCGCCGGCCGCCGCCGCGATGGCCTCGGCCGGCGCGGCCTCGGTCAGGCGGGTGGTCGAGCCCTCGTGCCAGAGGCCGGTGTACGACGCCTCGGGCGAGGCCTCGAACCGCGCCTCGACCTCCCAGTAGTCCTGGGGCACGAAGGCCGCGATCGCGAGGTCGCGGTTGACGATCAGCGCCAGCGTCGGCGTCTGGACGCGCCCGAGCGACAGCACCTTGCGCACCGAGCCGGCCTTGGTGGTGGCCGCCCGGGTGGCGTTCATGCCCACGAGCCAGTCGGCCTCGCTGCGGGCGCGGGCCGCGGCCTCGAGCGGCTTCATGGCGTCGTCATCGCGCAGCGCGTCGAAGGCCTCGCGGATGGCGGTCGCGGTCATGGAGCTGAACCAGGCGCGCTTCACCGGCTTCTCGCGGGCGGCCTTCGGTGCGGTCTCGAGGATCAGCTTGAAGATGAGCTCGCCCTCGCGCCCGGCGTCGCAGGCGTTGACGATCAGGTCGACGTCGTCGCGCTTCATCAACGCGTGGAGCGACTTGAGCTGCTTCCCGGCGCGGGCGTCGCGGGGGTGGTAGCGGAAGCTCTCCGGGAGGATGGGCAGGTCCTCGTAGCGCCACTTCTTGTAACGCTCGTCGTAGGCCTCGGGGTCGACCTGCTCGACCAGGTGGCCGACGGCGTGCGCGACGATCGCGTCGGGGCCCTCCCAGTGGTCGCCGGACTTCTTGGCGGCGCTCCCGAAGAGGGCCTTCGCCACGTCCTGGGCGACGGACGGCTTCTCGCAGATGATCAGGCTCTTGGGCATGGCGGCGGAGGTTAGCACCGGCCCCCGCGGGCCCGTCCAGGGCCCCAGGCGCGCGGTTTCAGGGCCCTGAGACGACCTCGTCGACCCGCTGCCAGACGCGCTCGGGCACCGTCTTCAGCTCGCTCAGGGCGTCGTCCAGGGCGACGTCGATGATCTGGTCGCCGCGCAGCGCCGCCATGCGCCCGAAGCCGCCCTCGGCCACGAGCTCGGCGGCCCGCACGCCGTAGCGCGAGGCCAGGCCGCGGTCGAACGCGATGGGGGTGCCGCCGCGCTGGACGTGGCCCAGCACCACCGGCCGGGCCTCGGCGCCGGTCTCCTCCGAGATGCGCGTGGCGAGGGTCTCGGCGACGCCGGCCTTGGCCAGCTGGGCGTGGCCGAACTCGTCCACCGTGCCCTCCTCCGCGCCGCCGGTGAGGTCGACGCCCTCGCTGACCACCACGATCGCGTAGCCCCGCCCGCGCGCCCGGCGGCCGCGGATGCGCTCGCAGACCGCCTCGATCGAGGGCGGCCGCTCGGGGATGAGGATCGCGTGGGCGCCGCCGGCCAGCCCCGACTCGAGGGCGATCCAGCCGGCGTGGCGGCCCATGACCTCGACGACGATCACCCGGTCGTGCGACTCGGCCGTCGTGTGGAGCCGGTCGATCGCGTCGGTTGCGATCTGGACGGCGGTCCAGAAGCCGAACGTGAAGTCGGTCCCCGAGAGGTCGTTGTCGATGGTCTTCGGGACGCCGACGACCGGCAGGCCCCGCTCCTCGAAGAGGCGGCGGGCCACGCCGAGGGTGTCCTCGCCGCCGATGGCGATCAGCGCGTCGAGGCCGAGGTCGGCGAAGGCCGCCGCGCAGGCCTCGCCGCCGCCCTCCTCCTTGAACGGGTTGGTGCGCGAGCTGTGGAGGATGGTGCCGCCTCGGGGCAGGATCGGCGCCACCACGTCGCGGTCGAGCGGCATGGTCTCGCGGTCGAGCAGCCCGCGCCAGCCCCGGCGCAGGCCCACGTGCTCGTGGCCGAAGCGGCGGGCGCCCACCCGCACGGCCGCGCGGATGACGGCGTTCAGGCCGGGGCAGTCGCCCCCGCCGGTGAGCAGTGCGACGCGCACGCGGGCGAGCCTACCTGGCGCGGTCCTCGGTGATCGCGCCGACCGCCTCGGCCGGCGCGGCGGAGGCCCGCCCCACGAGGACCGTGACCGCCGTCGCGAGTGCGGCGCAGGCGCAGACGCAGACGACGGCGGCCGCGGCGAAGGCCGTGCGGTCGTCGGCGAGGCGGACGAGGTGAGCGTGCGAGGCCGCCGCGGCGACCACGGCCAGGAAGGCCGCCCCCAGCAGCGCCGCCGCGGCGACGCCGAGCCCGGCCGTGCGCCTCGCCGTCGGCGCCCCGCGGCGCAGCTCGCCCGCGCCCGCGGGGCCGGCCAGCACGGCCGTGACGGCCGCGGTCCAGCCGACCACGACCAGGTAGGCCCCGACCACGTCGCTCGGGCGGTGCCAGCTGGCGGCGATCACCCCGACGCCGATGGCCGACGCGTACGCCGTCCCCAGCAGCGCCGCGACCGGGCGCGCCCACGGCGGGGCGACCAGCACGAGCGCCATCGCCAGCGACATGGCCACCGTCACGTGGCCGCTGGGGTAGGTGCCGGCCTCGTCGAGGCCGGGGCGCCCCAGGGTCGCCTTCAGCCACTGGGTCGTGAGGTTGGCGCCGAGCACGAGGACGCCCGCCCCCAGCGCCACCCGCGGCCGGGCGCGCAGCAGGGCGACGGCCATGATGGCCAGGCCCAGCAGCGCCAGCGACGAGACGCTGATGGTGTTGAGCAGGTCCTTCGTGCCCTCGACGGCGCGGGAGCCGGGCGCGAAGGAGCCCCAGGTGAGGTCGTCGAGGCGCCGCCCGTCGCCCGTCCGCACGGCGAGCACGTACAGCAGCGCGACGCCCAGGCCGGCGGCGGCGGCCAGGGCGGCGAGGCGCGCGGTCAGGGCTGCCGGCGACCGGGTCATGGCCTCACTGTAGGGCCGCCCGGGCCGCCTCCGCCACGGGCCGGGCTTGCGCCACCACCCGCGCCGCGCTTGCATTCGCCCCACGCTGCCCGCCGCCTCATCGCTCCCCGCCTCCTGGCGCGCCCGCGCGGCGCTCGCCGGGGCGCTGCTGGTGGCCGCCGGCCTGGCGGCCTGGGCGCTGGCGCGGCGGCGGCGCGGCGGCGGCGAGACGATCGCCGAGCGCGCCGCCGGCAACGGCTCCGTCGACCGTGTCGAGGAGGCCTCGCTCGAGTCGTTCCCGGCCTCCGACGCCCCGGGCTGGGGCGGCGCGGGGCTCTAGGAGGCGGGCGCGGGCGGCTCGACGCCGCACCGCAGGTCGACCGGCTCGCCGCCCGCGGCCAGCGACTCGCCGGCGCGCAGCGGCCCGGCCACCACCCCCGGGGCCACGGGCCCGAGGTCGGCGATCCGCATCTTGGCCCGGCAGACGGGCTGGGCGACGCCGGCGAAGGCGTCCTCGGCCAGCCGCATCGCCTCGTCGGGGCCGGCGGCGGCCACGATCACCTGCTCGTGCTGGAACGGGCCCTCCCAGCCGCTGGTCGCCGCGAAGAGGCGGATCGTCCGTGCGTCGTCCACACAGGGACGGTAGCCGACACGGCGTCGGCCGGGACTCAGGCGAAGCGCCAGCGCGTCTGGCTGTAGACGTCCCCCTTGCCGAAGCCGAAGCCCTTCGACGGCTCGATGCGGAAGACCCAGGCCGTGCCCTCGGCGGCCTCGTGCTCCTGGGATCCTCGGTGGAAGAAGGCGCCGTCGCGCACCTCGAAGCGCCAGACCTCGCCGTACTTGGCCACGTAGGCGTCGGCCACCCGGCGCAGGACGTCCTCGTCGGCCACCCGCACGGCCTCGCCCTCGACCACGACGTCCAGCCCCTCCTCGAGCGAGTTGCAGCCGGTGATCAGGGCGCAGCGCGGGTTGCGGGCGATGTTGCCGGCCTTGCGCTCGTGCGGGCCGGTCGAGAACCACGCACGGTCGTCCACGAACACCGACAGCAGCGGCGTCACGTGGGGGCCGCCCTCAGGGCGCACGGTGGCCAGCCAGTAGAGGCCGGCCTCCGCCAGCCGCCCGCGGGCCTCCTCCCAGGCGGTCGCGGTCGCGTCGGGGCTGCTGTAGCGGCGGTCCAGCTCCGCCGGCGCCGTCGTGCTCATCGCTCTCCTCCTCGGCTCGTGTGCCATGTGTGACGGCCGCGACCGCGGGGACTCATCGCCGCCGCGCCGATCCGCGGAAGCCGCCCGCAACGGCCACGACGAAAACCCGCAACACGCGGCCGTTGTCAGGGCGGGCGCGCAGGTGTCTGATACCCGGCACGGCGGAATCGGCGCGGGGAGGCGGGATGAGGCTCGGTCGTGGCGCGGCGCTCGCCGGAGCCTGCCTCGCCGCCGGGGGCGCGATCCCCGCGGCCGCCGCCGCCCAGGCGCCCGCCGCCCAGCCGCCGCCGGGGGTGCCGAAGGTGGCGTCGTTCCGGGCGCCGGCGGCGGTCGAGATCGGCCACCGGCTCCCGGTCGCCGGCCGCGTGACCCCCAAGATGGGCGTCCCGATCGTCATCGAGCGCTTCGACGGCACCACCTGGGCGCCGGTGGCGACCCTCCGGTCGAAGCGGAACGGGACCTTCGCCGGCAAGGTGCCCCTGCGCGCGCCCGGCGGCCTGCGGGCCAGCGTCGCCGCCCTCGACGGGACCGTGTCGTCCAGCGCGCCGCAGAGCGTGGGGCTGCGCCGCCGGCTCGCGTTCCGCGTCCGCGCGATCGAGTACCAGCAGATCGCGGGGCACGAGTTCAAGGCGACCGGCCGGGTGTGGCCGGCCGCCCCGGGCGAGAAGGCGATGATCGAGGGCTCGGTCAACGGCGGCAAATGGGCGCCGCTGACCGGGGCGACCGTCCGCTCGGGGAGGGTGCGGGCCACCTTCCGGCCGCCCCGCGGCGGGCGCTGGCGCTTCCGCCTGACCGCGGCCCCGCGGCCCGGGATCGACTCGGGCGGCCGGGCGTCCGCCACGCCCATGACCGTCGCCGGGACCAACCCGCACGGGGTGCCGAAGTCGGCGCCCAACTACCTCGTCCAGAAGATCTCCGAGGCCTCGCTCTACTACTACCAGCACGGGAAGCTCGTGCGGCTCTTCCCGGTGGTCTTCGGCAAGCCGTCCACGCCGACGCCGATCGGCTCGTTCCACGTCTACTCCAAGACCGCGGGGCCGAGCGCGGCCTTCGGCCCGCTGGTGCTCTGGTACCACCGCGGCTACGGGATCCACGGGACCAACGAGGAGTACCTGCTCGGCCGGTCGTGGCGGTACTACTCCCACGGCTGCACGCGGAACTACAACGCCAACATCCTCTGGCTGTGGGGCCGCATCCCGGTGGGGACGCCGGTCAAGAACATCTACTGAGCGCGCGCCCGGCGCCGCCGGGCGGGGGCCGCACGGCTGGTAACGTCGCGCCCCATGCGCAGGGTGCCCCTCGCGCTCGCCCTCGCCGTCCCCGTGGGCGCCACCGCTCTCGCGCTCGCTCCGGTGGCCGGGGCCGCGACCTGGGGCGCCCCGGTGCGGATCTCCCAGCCGGACCGGGCCTCGTACTCCTCGGGGGCGGTCGCCGCGGGTCCGGCCGGCGCCGCCGTCGCCGCCTGGCTGCGCACGCCCGCGGGCGCGCCGCGCGGCGCCGGCCGGGTGCAGCTCGCCTCGCGCCCGTCCGGGCGCGGCTGGGCGCGGGCGCGCACGATCTCGGGCCCCGGTGCGTCGCTCCCCCGCACGGCGCTGAACGCCCGCGGCGACGCGGCGGCGGCGTGGCTCAACGGGCGCCTCATCGTCGCCGCCGTGCGGCGCGGCCCGCGCGGGGCCTTTGCACCCGGGCGGGTCGGCGAGGCCGGGGCGCCCGTCCAGGACCTGACCCTCGCGATCGACCGGGGCGGGCGGCCGACGGCGGCGTGGATCGAGCGCCGCGGCGACGGCTTCCAGGTGCGGCTCGCCACCGCCGGGCCGGGCGGCGCGCGCTGGCAGGTCCGCTCGGCCGGCGTCATGACGCCGGCCCGGAGCCGCCCTCCCTGTCGCTCAGCCCCGGCCGCGGCGCGCTGGCGGCGTGGGTGGACGACGGGCGCGTCATGGCCTCGCGGACGGTGGACGGCGACTTCGAGCGCCCGGTCCCGATGTCCGACCCCGACAGCTCGTCGCCCGGCGCGAGCCTGGGGCCGTCCGGGGCGGCCCTCGTCGCATGGAGCGCACGCCTGCCGGGCGGCACCCGCGTGCTGCAGGCCGCCGGGCGGCCGGAGGACGCCCCGCGCTGGGGCTCCGCGGACGACGTCGGCATCGGCGGCGCGCCGGTCGTGGGCGTGAACGATGCCGGGGACGCGGTCATCGCCTGGGGCACCGGGCAGGCCGGCGGCGAGCAGTCGGTCGAGACCGGCATGAGCCGCCGCGGCGGCGACTGGCGGGCGTCGACGATCGTGGCCCCGCGCTCGTGCGACTGCGAGCTCAGCGCCGTCGCGGCGGCGGTGGACGGCCGCGGCCGCGCGGCAGTGGCGTGGCGCCGCGACGACGGGACGGAGGGCGACGCCGGCGGCGCGGCGACCCTGGCCCCGGGCGGGGACACCTGGGACCAGGCCCGCATCCCGCCGACGCGCGTCGCCGGCAGCCCCGCCGTCGCGGCGGCCCAGACGGCCGGGGTCGTGGCCGTGTGGGCGGCGGCGGGCGCGGGCGGCGGCGTGCGGGCGGTCGAGGCGGGTTAGGCAAGCCGTACAGCGGGTTTCGCCCGGCCCCGCGGACAACCGCCCCCACGGCCAGTTGGATTCGCGGTCCCGGGGTGCTTCGATACCCGCCGGAATGGCGACCTCCGCTCCCGCCCAGCACGCCGCGCCCTGGCCGCTCGCGCGCCGGCTCGCCGCCGGGCTGGGGCAGCCGGGCGGCGACGTGATGACCCGGCGGGCGCTCGACGGGGTCGGCCTGGAGGCCGGCGACCGGGTGGTCGAGCTGGCGCCGGGGATCGGCACCGCGACCGGCCTGATCCTGGAGCGCGACCCGCGCGAGTGGTCCGGCGTCGAGCCCGACCCCCTCGCCGCCGACCACATGGAGCGGGCCGTGCGCGGCACGGGCCGCGAGGTGGTGCGGGCGCCCGTGGACGCCACCGGGCTCGACGACGCGTCGGCGAGCGTCGTGGCGGTCGACGCCCTGCTCAGCACGCTGGACGATGACGGCGCCCGCGCCGTGCTGGCCGAGGCGCGGCGGGTGCTGCGCCCGGGCGGCCGCGTCGCCCTGCACGAGCTGGCCCCCGCGCCGGAGGGGGTGGACCCCGAGGCCGCGGAGGCCCTGGCCGCCGCCGGCGTGCGGCCGCGCTCGGAGGCCGCGCTGCGCGCCCTGGCCGAGGACGCGGGGTTCGTGGTGATCGGCTCGCTCACGGGGCGGCTCGAGCCGCGCCAGCCGCGGGAGCTGATGCGCGAGGCGGGGCCGCGGACGGCCCTCCAGGCGACGCGCGAGATGGCGCGCGACGGCGACCTGCGCCGGGCCGCCACGGCCTCGCGCCGCGCCCTCGAGCGCGCCGAGCTGTCGCTGCGCTCGGCGCTCGTGGTCGCCGAGGTGCCCCTGGTCCTCGGCATGCGCCGCGCCCGGCGCCCGCCCGTCTGATCATGCCGCGCCGTCTCCCCGCCGCGCTGCTGGCCGCGGCGTGCGCGCTCGGCCTCGTCCTCGTCGCGGGCGCCCAGGGGGCGCCGGCGCGCACACGGCCCGCGGTCCCCGCCGCGCCCACGCCGAAGCTCGCCTGGACGGGCCGGGTGCTGGTGCCGGTGGTGGCGCGCTCGGCGCCCCGGGTCACCGCGAAGGCGCGCACGGTGCTGCAGCCCGTCGCCCCCCTGGCCGACGGCCCCCAGGTGCTGCTCGTCACCCGCAGCACGGTCGTGGACGGGCGGCGCTGGGCCGAGGTGCTGCTGCCGATCCGGCCGAACGGCACGCGGGGCTGGGTGCCGGCCGGGGCGCTGCGCCTGAACACCACCCCCTTCCGCGTCGTCATCGACGTCAGCGAGCGGCGTCTGACGGTCTTCCGCGCGAACCGGCCGGTCGTCCGGGCGCGCGTGGCCGTCGGGGCGGTGGGCACCGAGACCCCGCGGAACGACCACTTCGCGATCGCCGAGCTTATCCGCACCCACTCACCCGGGGCCTTCCTCGGCCCGGTCGTGATGCCGATCACCGGCTACTCGGAGAAGCTCAACGAGTTCGCCGGCGGCAACGGCCGCGTGGCCATCCACGGGACGAGCCTGCCCGGGCTGATCGGGACCGCCGTGAGCCACGGATGCATCCGGATGTACAACAGCGACATCGTCCGGATCGCGCGCATCGTGCGGCCGGGCACTCCCCTCAAGATCCGCGACTGACGCTCCCGCTGCCCGATCCACCGCTGGCCGACGAGCGCGTCCGCCTGCGCGAGTTCGGGGACGCCGACCTGGACGGGGTGGTCGCCGCCTGCCGCGACCCGCTGGTGCAGCGATTCACGCGCATCCCGGCCGGCTACGACGAGGGCGACGGGCGGGCGTTCATCGACGGGGCACCGGGCCGGCGCGAGCGGCGCGAGTCGATCGAGCTCGCCGTGGCCGACGCGGCCGGCGGGCGCCTGCTGGGCGCGATCGGCCTGGTGATGGACCGCCACGACCTCGAGCGCGCCGAGGTGGGCTACTGGGTCGCGCCGACGGCTCGCGGCGCCGGCGTGGCCGGCCGGGCGCTGGGCCTGATCTCGCCGTGGGCCCTCGGCCCCCTGGGGCTGCGGCGGCTGGACCTGCTGGCGTCGGTCTCGAACGTCGCCTCGATCCGGGTGGCCGAGCGCTGCGGCTACGTGCGCGAGGGGACGCTGCGCAAGGCCTGGTTCCGCGGCCCGGGCCGCGAGGACATGGCCCTCTACTCGCTGCTGGCGGAGGACCTGGCCGGGTAGGGTGGCCCGATGGCGCAGGCGAGCGGAGGCGGCGGCTCGGTCTGGGAGGACGGGCTGGGGCGGCGCGACGACGACGCGGTGGTGCTGTCGCACGACGAGGCGGACCTGACGCCCGACCCGCAGTCGGTCCGCTACGGGGAGGGCCGTGCCGGGGTGGCGGTCGACGCCGTGGTCGGCGGGCCCGCGTTCCGCGGCCGCCCGTTCGTGGACGTCCGCCTGCACGAGGGGCTCCGCCCCGTCTACGCCCGGCTCACCCCGGACGAGGCCCGGCGGGTCGCCGCGATGCTGGAGCGCGCGGCCGCCGACGCCGAGCGCGGCCCGTCGGGCGCGCCTCCGGTGAGAGAATGACTCGTTGACCGCTCACGCAAAGGGGGGACCATGGACCTGAAGGGGAACGCCGTGACCTGGCTCGGGCACGGCACCTGGCTGTGGGAGTCGTCTGAGGGCAAGCGCCTCCTGATCGACACCTGGCTCGAGGGCAACCCGGCCACGCCCGAGGACATGAAGGACCCCGCGAAGCTCAACATCGACGGGATCCTGATCACCCACGGCCACTTCGACCACGTCGCCCAGGGCGCGGCCGAGGCCGTGGCGGCGATCAACGCCAGCGGCGCGCCGACGTTCGCCCAGTTCGAGGTGGCGGTCTACCTCGGCGGCAAGGGCTGCGAGGTGACCGGCTTCAACACCGGCGGCACGGTCGAGGTGGCGGGGATCCAGGCCACCATGGTCCAGGCCGTCCACTCGGCGGGGATCACCCACGACGACGGCACCATGGTCTACGGCGGCAACCCGATCGGGTACGTGCTCGAGTTCCCGGACGGGCTGGTCGTCTACCAGGCCGGCGACACCGACGTGTTCGGCGACATGGCCCTGATCGCGGAGATCTACCGGCCGCACGTCAGCGTCCTGCCGATCGGCGGCTTCTACACCATGAGCCCGCGCCAGGCGGCCCACGCCGTGCGCCTGCTGGGCGCCACCCAGGTGCTCTGCGGCCACTTCGCCACCTTCCCGGCGCTGGCGGGCACGCCGGCCGCCCTGCGAGACCTGGTCGGCGGCGGCGTGGACATCCCGGACATCAGCCCGGGGGACCGCCTGCCCTGACCCCGGCCCGGCCGGCTCAACCGAGCAGCGCCCGCGCCTGATCGATCACCGCCGACGCCTCGGCGTCGGCGGCCAGGCGCCGGGCGGGGTCGGCGTCCGGCGCGGGGTCGGCGCGCAGGCGCTCGGTGAACCGCCGGCCGGCGCGGTCGCGCGCCAGCGCGAGCCAGTCGGCCGGGATGGCGTCCTCGGGCTCGGCCGCGAGCATCTCTGCGAGCTGGAGCGTCCAGGCGCGGGCCAGCAGGTCGATGTTGTACCCGCCGCCGGCGAGGACGATCCAGCGCCCACCGGCCGCGTCGGCCGCGAGGGCGTTCATCATCCGGTAGGAGGCCCGCAGCCCGTCGAGGCTGACCTGCAGGTGCGAGTAGGGGTCCTCGTGGTGCGGGTCGGCGCCCTGGTGGGTGATGAGGACGTCGGGGCGGAAGCGCCGCACCGCCGGCGCGATGACCTCATCGATCGCGCGGAGGTAGGGGGCGTCGCCGGCGAAGGGCGGCAGCGGCACGTTCACCGCGGTGCCGACCGCCTCGCCGGCGCCGCGCTCGGCGAGCCCGCCGGTGCCGGGGTAGAGGAAGCGGCCGCTCTCGTGGACCGAGCAGGTCAGCACGCGCGGCTCCTCGTAGAACAGCCACTGCACGCCGTCGCCGTGGTGGGCGTCGATGTCGACGTAGGCCACCCGCTCGGCGCCGGCGTCGAGGAGCCGGCGGATCGCCAGGGCGCAGTCGTTGTAGACACAGAAGCCCGACGCCTGGGCGGCCCGTGCGTGGTGGAGGCCCGCGGGGGCGGGGCAGAAGGCGCGCAGCGCGCGCTCCTCCCACACCAGCGAGGCCGCCGTCAGCGAGGCGCCGCAGACGGCCAGCGCGGCCTCGTGCATGCCGGCGCGCGCCGGCGTGTCGCCGCCGGGGCTCAGTCCCCAGTGGGCGGCCTCGGGCGCGGCGGCGAGGACCGGGGCGTCGCTCAGCCGGCGCACCGCCCGCACGTAGGCGGGGGCGTGGATCCGCTCGACGTCCTCCTGGCTCGCCGAGGGCGGGTCGACGCGGATCGCGCCGGGCGCGTCGCGCAACCCGTAGGCGTCGATGAGCTCGATGCCGAGCTCGCGCCGCAGTGGCCGGGTGGCGTCGTCGGAGGGGTTGTAGTCCTGGAGGCGCGGACCGTGGACGACGGCCGTCCCGGCGGCCGTCACCCGCGCGCCTCCAGGATCGTCGCCGTGGACCTCGCGACGCGCGGGTCGTCACGCATCCGGTGATCCTGAACCATCGGCGGCCGCAACCGCCCCGCCCAGGACGTCCGGCTCGAGGTAGATGACGCGGGCGATGGGCACCGCCGCGCGCACCCGTCCCTCGGCCGCGTCGATGGCGCTCGCGATGCCGCGCGCCGTCAGGGCCGGCTCCAGCTCGATCTTCGCGCCCACCAGCAGCTCGTCGGGCCCCAGGTGCTGGGTGCGCATGTGGATCAGCCGCCGCACCTCGGGCGTCCCCTCGATCGCCTCGACGATCCGCTGCAGGTCCTCGGGCGCGGCCGACTCGCCGATCAGCAGGCCCTTCATCTCGATGACGAGGATCACCGCGATCGTCACCAGCAGCAGGCCGATCATCAGGGTCGCCGCGCCGTCCCAGCGCGGCTGGTCGGTGACCACGGCGAGGGTGACGCCGAGGAAGGCGAAGACCAGGCCGACCAGCGCGCCCAGGTCCTCGAGCAGCACCACCGGCAGCTCCGGGCTCTTGGAGCGGTGGATGTAGGACCACCACGACTGGCCGCGCCGCTCCGGGTTGGCCGCGCGGACCGCCGTCCGCAGCGAGAAGCTCTCCAGCACCAGCGCGACGCCGAGGATCGCCAGCGCCACCGCCGGCGAGCTGATGTCGTGCGGGTCGCGCAGCTTCGAGACGCCCTCGTAGACGGCGAAGACGCCGCCGACCGTGAAGAGCACGAGCGCGACGATGAACGACCAGAAGTAGCGCTCGCGGCCGTAGCCGAACGGGTTCTCCGGCGTGGCGGGCCGCGCCGCGCGGGCGCCGCCCAGGAACAGGAGGCCCTGGTTGGCCGTGTCGGCGACCGAGTGGATGGCCTCGGCGAGCATCGACGAGGCGCCGGTGACGAGGAACCCGGCGAACTTCGCGACGGCGATGCCCAGGTTCGCCAGGAACGCGGCGGCGATCGCCCTCTTGCTGCCCTCGTGCACGCCTCTCCCAGCGGGTGGGGACCGGGCGCAATATGCCAGGCCGCGCCCCGCGGGCGCGTGACCGCCGCCGTGAGATCCCCGTGAGACGGCCCTGCCACCGTGAGGCTCCGGGGAATGGACGCGCCCGGACGCGCGTCCTACCGGACAGCACGCACAGCAGGACGGCGACCCCCACGCCGCCCGGACACCGAGGGGGAGTCATGCAGATGGGACGCGACATCCGGACCTACGTCATCGAGCCGATCGTCACGCCGGTGCCCGCCACGGCGCCCGTCGAGGCGCAGGCGGCGGAGCCGGCCGAGCCGGCCCCGGTGCCGTCGTGAGCGCCGCGCCGGACTACCTGGCGCCGGTCAGCGGCTGGCGGGTCTGGCGGATCGACGAGTCGGGCCCCGAGGCCCGGCTCGCCTCGGTCGTCCGCCCGGCCGCCTGGCCGGCCGGCCAGGCCATGATCGCGGCCTGCCCGTGGGTGGGCTTCGCCCACCCGCCGCCCGGCACCGGGTGCCGCTGCGGCATCCACGCCACGCGCGACGCCGAGGAGGCCGCCTTCCACGCCGAGGTGCCCTCGCGGCGGCGCGACCCGCTGGCCATCGGCCTCGTCGCCCTGTGGGGCGAGGTGGTCGAGGCCGAGCGGGGCTGGCGCGCCGCCCGCGCCTACCCGGAGACGCTCTACGCCGTCCTCCGCGACGAGTCGGAGCGCGAGCGCTTCGCCGGCCTCGCCTGGGACCTCACGGCCTACGGCGTGCCCGCCGGCGTGCTCGACTGCACGCGGCGGGGCGTCCTCGAGGCCCTGCTCGCGACCGCGCCCGCGGCGCGGCGCCGGCGGCCGGTGCCCGAGCCGGTGCCGCTGGCCGCGTAGCATCGCCGCGTGGAGCTGGACTGGGGCGACGGCGACTACGCGCGCATCGCGGCGACCCTCGAGCCGGCCGCCGAGGTGCTGCTCGACGCCGTCGCGCCCCCGCCCGGCGCGCGCCTGCTGGACGTGGCCTGCGGCACGGGCAACGTCGCCCTGGCCGCGGCCGCGCGCGGGGCGCTCGCCACGGGCGTCGACGCCTCGCCGGACCTGGTCGGGCTGGCGCGCGGGCGGGCCGCCGCCGCGGGGGCCCGCGGGGAGTTCCTGGTCGGCGACGCGGGCGCCTTGCCGGTCCCGGACGGGGCCTTCGACGCCACGGTCAGCTGCTTCGGGGTGATCTTCGCCCCCGACCCCGCCCGCGCGGCCGCCGAGATGGCCCGCGCGACGCGGCCCGGCGGGACGATCGCCCTGACCGCGTGGCTCGCCTCCGGGGCGATCTGGGAGGCCGGGCGCGCCCTCCGGGCGGCGCTCCCGGCCGGCGACGGCCCGTCGCCGCGCTGGGAGGACGCCGGCTGGGTCAGCGCCCTGCTGGCCGCCGCCGGCGGCCGCGACCCCCGCGTCGCGGAGCACGCGATCGCCTTCACCGCGGCGTCGCCCGAGGCGTGGCTGGCCGAGCAGGTCGACCGCCACCCGGCCTGGCGCGCCGCCTGCCGTGCGCTGCCGGCGGACGAGTGGCGCGAGGTGCGCCGCCGCATGCTGGACCCGCTGCGCGAGCAGAACGAGGACCGGGCCGCCTTCCGCGCCACGAGCGGCTACCTGGTGGCGGTGGCCGGGCGGTGAGCGCCGCTCAGATGTGCAGCTCCTCGGGCTGGGTCGCCGCGCTCCGGAAGCGGTCGCCCGAGAGGGCGGCCGCGCTGGGGAAGGTGCGGAAGGCGCCGGTGGCCATCAGCTCGGCGAGGCAGAGGCCGGCGGCCCAGGACTGCATGACCCCCCGCCCCGAGAACGAGTGGATCTCGAACGCGTTCGCCAGCCCGGCCACGGCCCCGAGCAACGCGGAGTTGTCGGGCGAGAGCTCGTAGAGGCCGGTCCAGCCGCCGGCGTAGCCCAGGCGGTCGAAGGCGCTGACGCGGGCGGCCAGCCGCGGCCAGATCTCGCGCTCGAAGAAGGCGGCGCCCTCGTGGGTGAATCGGTAGCCGGGCGGGTCGCCGGGGGGCGAGTAGCCGGCCAGCAGGCGGCCGCCGCCGGCCTCGGCGTGGAAGTAGCAGTCGGTGGTGTCGACGATCATCCCGTAGGGCGAGAGGTCGACCTCCGAGTCGGCCAGGCTGAGCTGGCGCGGCACGGCCCGGCACGGCACCGGGGCGCCGAGGATCTCCGCCACCAGCACGGCCCAGGGCCCGGCCGCGTTCACGATCCGCCCGCAGGCCACCCGCTCGCGCGGGCCCTCGGGCGCGGCGCCCTCGAGGGCCGCGGCGGCCGCGCCGGCGTCGGGCAGGACGGCCAGCTCGGCCCCCGTCACCCGGTCGCCGTCGCGCTCGACCCCGACGAGCATGCGCCGGTCGGCGAAGCGCACCCCCGCCTCGCGGGCGTGCGCCCGGTAGTGCTCCTTCACGGCGTTCGGGCTCACGAGGCCGTCGTGCGGCGAGAAGGTGGCGCCGGCGACGCCGTCGAGCTGGTCGATGAAGGGCCAGCGCCGGGTCACATCCCGCGGCGACAGCGCCTCGACCTCCCGCCCGAACCCGTTCTGCATCTCGAGGTGGGTCCGGGCCTCGGCGAAGCGCTCGGCGCCGTGCAGCCACAGGTAGCCGTGGTCGCGGAAGCCGAACTCCTCCCGGTGCCGCGCCATGAAGTCGATCGTCGCCGCGCAGAGCTCGACGTTGACCGGCTGCCACCAGGTGGCGCGGACGCCGCCGGCGTTGAGCTCGGACGAGGAGCGCGCACCGGCCAGGTCGGGGTCGACGACCAGGACGTCGTCGTCGCCGAGCGCCGCCAGGTGCATCGCCGTCGCGCTCCCCGCCAGCCCGGCGCCCACGATCAACGTCTCCGCGGCCTCCACTTCGCCCTCCCGGTCGTTTCCCCCATGAATACCCGGATCCGGGGGCGGGGGAGGGGCCGCGGAGACGTTGATCGTGGGC
>DATLLV010000041.1:0-30733 GCA_035537655.1 Miltoncostaeaceae bacterium | reverse complement strand
GCGATCGACGGAGGGCGGGCCGAGGTGCAGGGCGGGGTCGCGCACCAGGCGCTCCAGCGGCAGCCGCATCCGCGTCGCCCCGCCCTGCACCTCGGCCCGCCCGCCGTCGATCGCGACGACCCGGCCGCGGAACCCCATCTCCGGGTCGACCACGTCTTCGCCGACGGCGACCGGCCCCCGGTCGACGGGGGGCGGCGTCGTCGCGACGGCCAGCTCCTCGCGCGCCCGCGCCGCGGCGCGCGAGGCCGCGTCCAGGCGTCGGTCGCGCACGCGCTCGCGCGCGACGGCGGGCGCGGACGCAGCGGCCCGGCGGGCGGCCTCCTCGCGCCGCGCGCCCGAGATCTCGGCCCGCAGGTCGGCGAGCTCGCGCGACAGCGACGCGAGCTCGGCCTGGGCCTCGCGCCTGGCGCGGGCCCGCTCCGCCTCGGCCCCCTCGCGCGACCGGGCGATCCGGCGTTCGAGCTCGGCCTCGCGCGCCTCGGCGCGGCGGCGGGCCTCCTCGGTGTCGGCGCGCTCGGCCGCCGCGGCGGCGCGCTCGTCGTCGGCCGCCGCGCGGGCCGCCGAGGCCTCCTGCAACAGCGCCTCCAGCGCCCGCCGCTCGGGCGGGCCGGCGGCGCGGGCGGCCTCGATCACGGCCGGGTCGAGGCCCAGGCCCTCGGCGATGCCCAGCGCGTGGGAGGCGCCGGGCTCGCCGATCTGCAGCGCGTAGAGCGGGCGCAGGGTGCGGGCGTCCAGGCCCACCGCCGCGTTGGCCGCGCCCGGCGCGGCGCTGGCCCAGCCCTTCACCTCGGCGTGGTGGGTGGTGGCCAGCACCAGCGCGCCCTGCGCGACCAGCCGCTCGATGACGGCCACGGCCAGGCGGGCCCCCTCGTCGGGGTCGGTGCCGGCGGCGGGCTCGTCGAGCAGCACCAGCGAGCGCGGGCCGGCGGCCGCGAGGATGGCCATCAGCCGGCGCACGTGGGCGGAGAACGTCGACAGGCTCTCGGCGATGGACTGGTCGTCGCCGATGTCGGCGAGCACCCGGTCGAACACCGGCAGGCGGGCCCGCGCGGCCGGCACCCGCAGGCCGCTCTGGTGCAGCATCGCCAGCAGCCCGAGCGTCTTCAGCGCCACGGTCTTGCCACCGGTGTTGGGACCGGAGACCACCAGCGCCCGCACGCCCTCGAGCGGCAGGTCGATCGGCACTGCCGCCGCCGGGTCGAGCAGCGGATGGCGGGCCGCGCGCAGGTCGACCTCGGGCGCCGGCTCGACGCGGCACCCGCCCCACGCCCGCGAGAGGGCCGCCCGGGCGAGCGCGAGGTCGAACGCCGCCAGCGCGGCGGTCAGGTCGTCGAGTGCGACGCGCTCGTCGCCGACCAGCCGCGAGAGCGCGCGCAGGATGCGCGCCTCCTCCTCGGCCTCCTCGGCCGCCAGCTCCCGCACCCTGTTGTTTGCTTCCACAAGCTCCAGGGGCTCGACGAAGAGCGTCTGCCCCGAGCCGGAGCTGTCGTGCACGATGCCCGGCACCGCGGAGCGCGACGACGCCTTGACCGCCAGCACCGGGCGGCCGCCGCGTTCGGTGGTGAACGATTCCTGCAGATGGGAGCGCAGCCGGGCCGCGAGGGTCCGCAGCAGGTCGGCGGCCGCGCGCCGGGCCGCGGCCAGACGGCGCCGCGCCGACGCCAGCTCGGGCGAGGCGGTGTCCAGCAGGCCGCCCCGCGGGTCGAGGGCGCGCTCGAGGGCGGCCTCGACGCGGCGGGCCGCGGCGACGTCGGGCGCCGCGAGGGCCGCGGCCAGCCGGGGCGCCTCCTCGCCGTGGCCGGCGACCGCGTCCCGCGCCTCGAGCCAGATGCGGACCGTCGCCAGCACCTCGGCGAGGGCCTCGGCCTCGAGGGCCGCGTCGCGCGCCGCGGCGGCGGTCGCCGGGCGCAGGTCGGAGGCGCCGCCGGGCCCGCCGACGCCCAGGTCGCGCAGGCGCAGCGCCTCCTCGGTCTCGGCCGCGCGGCCGGCGACCTCCCCCGGGTCGGCCGACGGCGTCAGCGCGCGGGCGAGCTCGCGGCCGCCCGCGAACGCGGTCAGGCCCGCCAGCCGCTCGCGGACGGCCGGCAGCTCGAGCAGCTCGGCGCTTCGCGGGTCCACGGCACGGGAGGCTAGCCCCGCGCCGCGCCCTCGTCCGGGCTAGGTGTCGGTCGGCGGCGTGACCTCGGGCGGCTCGACGCCCGGCGGCATGAGCTGGGCCGTCCGCTGCTCCTGCCGCCACGCCCACAGCTCCTGCAGGACCACCTGGACGATGCCGGCGATCGGGATCGCCATCAGGGCGCCGATGAAGCCGAGGATGGTCGCGCCCACCAGCACCGCCAGGATGATCCAGAACGGGTTCAGCTGGACCGTGTAGCGGTGGATGATCGGCTGGAAGACGTTGTTCTCGATCTGCTGGTAGACGATCAGGAAGACGATCGAGGCGACCCCGATCGGCCAGCCCTGGAAGAACGCCACCAGGATGTAGGGGATGCCGCCCACGGTCGCCCCCACCAGCGGGATGAGCGAGGAGAGCCCGGCCCAGAACCCCAGCAGCGGCGCGAAGGGCACCCCGACCACGGTCAGGAAGATCCACACCGCGACGCCGCCCGTGAGGGCCACGAGGAAGATCCCGACGACGTAGCCGGAGATCACCCGGTAGATGCGGTCGGCGATGTGCTCCAGGTGCACCCGTCGTCGGCCCTCGGCGCGCTCGAGGGTCCACTCGCGCACCTTGCGCCCGTAGAGGCTCAGCAGGAAGCAGATGACCGCGATGCTGATGATCGCCACGAGGCCGTTCGCCACCCGGCGGGCGAGGTCGAAGGCGGTGTCCGGGCCCGCGACGCCCTCGAGCGCCGAGGTGGTCTCCTCCTCGATGCGGTTGACGAGGTCGTACTCCTCGTCCAGGCGCTGCACGAGGTCGGACTGCTCGAGCTGCTGGGCGTACTCGGGGACCTTGTCGGTCAGCTCCTGGCCGGCGTCGATCAGCGGCGGCACCAGCAGCAGCGCGGCCCCGGTCAGCAGCCCCGCCAGCAGGATGTAGACGAGCAGGATGGAGGGCGCCCGGCGCAGGCGCAGGTGGCTCTGGATGAGGTTGACCAGCGGGTTGATCGCCACCGCCAGGAAGGCGGCCAGGCCGACCCAGGTCAGCACGCTGCGCGAGACCCAGATGAGCCACAGCCCGAGGCCGACGGCCAGCAGCACCCCGACGACGCGCAGGATCGTGCGCGTGGATGGGTACTCGCGGGTCACACGGAGAGACGTTCGCTCCGGCGCGCGCGAGTCCTGGCCGCTCGTATGGTTGTCCGGACACGGGACGCGGGAGCCAGGGGGCGCGATGGCGGACGACAAGCTCGGCAAGAAGACCTACGACCGCGAGCTCGAGCGGATGCAGGAGGAGCTGGTGCTGCTGCAGGAGGCGGTGCGCGCCGACGGCCTGCGGGTCGTCGTCGTGTTCGAGGGCCGCGACACCGCCGGCAAGGGCGGCACGATCAAGCGCATCACCGACAAGCTCAACCCGCGCGTCTGCCACGTGGTGGCCCTCGGGACGCCCACCGAGCGCGAGCGCTCGCAGTGGTACTTCCAGCGGTACATCGACCGCATGCCGGCGGCGGGCGAGATGGTCCTGTTCGACCGCTCCTGGTACAACCGCGCCGGCGTCGAGCGGGTCATGGGCTTCTGCAGCGAGGCCGACGTGGAGGAGTTCTTCCGCGCCGCTCCCGAGATCGAGCGCATGCTGGTGCGCGCGGGGATCGTCCTGATCAAGTACTGGCTCGAGGTCAGCGCCCAGGAGCAGCGCTCGCGCCTGATGGAGCGGGTGGAGGACCCCACCAAGCAGTGGAAGCTCAGCCCCATCGACGCCGAGGCGCCCCGGCGCTACGACGACTACTCGCGCGCGGTGGCCGACATCTTCCACCGCACCGACATCGCGGAGGCGCCGTGGTACGTGGTCGACGCCGACGACCAGAAGCGCGCCCGCCTGAACCTGATCGCCCACCTGCTCGAGCTGCTTCCCCAGCGCCGGGCGCCGGAGGTCGTGAAGATCCGCGCGCCGCGGCGCAAGGCCAAGCCGGCCACCCTGCCGGAGAGCGTCGCGCGCGTGCCCGAGCGCTGGTAGCCCCTACCGCACCCGCCGCAGCGTGAGGTCGTCGACGACCGCGATGCCGCCGGGGGCGCGCAGCCGCACGCGGACCGGCACGGACCGGCTCAGGCGGACCGTGCCGCCGACGCGCCGCCAGCGCCTCGGCCCGGGACCGACGACGAGCCCGAGGTTGACCCTCCCCCCGGCCGATGCCGTGCTGAGGCGCGCCCTCCCGCCACGGACCTGGAGCGTCGCGCGGTAGGTCCCCGCGAGCAGGGCCGGCCCGGGGACGACGGTCGCCGAGCCGAGCCGGAGCCCCCGGCGGCCGCTGAAGGCGGCGCGCACCCGCGCCGTGTTCGGGATTCCCCTGATCGGGTTCTCGAAGCCCTCGCTCCAGTAGGACCGCGGCGCGAGCGGGGCCAGGACGGTCCCGGCCGGCGTCGCGCCAGGCGCCGTCACCCGGCGCGGAGCGGCCGCGCCGGGAGTGGTCGTCCCGCCGCCGGTGCCCGGGGGCGGCAGCGGAGGCGGGTTCGGCGGCGCGGGGGAGGCCGTGGGCGCCAGGTGGACGAAGCGCGCCACCGAGGGGACGCCCGCCGCGTTCACCAGGAACAGCATGTAGTGGCCCGGCGGCGCGATCGACGTGTTCGCGGGGGCCGTCAGCTGCAGGCCGCCGGCGGTCGGCGTCATGGCCAGGGGCACCAGGCGCTGGTGCATGTCGTTGGCGTGGGTGGTGGCGCCCGGCGCGACGAGAACCGCCTTGGCGACGTTGCCGTCAGGGGTGCCGACGCCGAAGGTCGACCCGTACGGCACCGCGTCCGGGGCCGACGTGATCTGGGGGCGGGGGCCCTTGAACAGGTAGGGCGGCGAGAAGACCTCGATCTCGTCGCTCTGGCCGCTGCCGAAGTCAGCGGGGCCGTCGTCGCCCGCCGACATGATGCGGCCGTCCGGCAGGAGCAGCGCCGTCGAGTGGTAGCCGCGCTCCTCGTCCTGGGCCGCCATCGGCGTCCAGGCGTCGGCGGCCGGGTCGTACCGCAGCGCCTCCTTCTGGGGGGAGGTGTAGTTGTCCTCGAGGTTGCCCCCGACGGTGATCACCGCGCCGTCCGGGGTCAGGACCGAGTTGGTGTTGCGGCGCTGCTGTGGGAGCGAGGCGCGCATCTGCCAGCCGGCGCCCAGGTTCGCCGCGTCGATCACCTCGACCGAGTCGGTCCCCACGCCCCCGATCACCATCACCCTGCTCGAGCCCCCCGGCCCGCCCGGCAGCAGCACGGCCGAGCCCTTGGTGTGGTTGCCCCGGGGCTTGGGCCCGATCGGGGTGAAGCCCCAGTTGGAGGGGTTGAAGATGCCGACGTCGGTGCCGGTCGGCCCGCTCACCAGCACGCGCCCGTCGGGGATGACGTGCTGCTGCGGGTACAGGTTGAGGAAGCGCCGGGCGACCGTCTCGACGGTGCCGCGCTTGGTCGGGTCGGGGTTGGGGGTGAAGACGTCGACGTCCTCGTTGATGTTCCCCGAGCCGTCGCGCACCCGGCCGCTCGTGATCAGCACACGGCCGTCGGGCAGGGTCGTCGTGGTGGGGTACCAGCGCCCATCACGCATCCGCCCCTGGAAGGCCCAGGTCTCGGTCCAGGGGTCGAACGTGTAGATGGTGTCGAGGCCGTTGAAGAGCTCGCTGGTCTTGGGGGCGTTCCCCCCCGCCACCAGCACCCGCCCGTCGGCCAGCAGGGTCTGCCCCCCGCACCACAGGTTGTCGCCGGGGGGGTCGGTGCGGTGGCTCCGGCCGGTCGCGGGGTCCCAGACCGTCGCGATGCCCTGCTGGCTGGCGCCGTAGCTGAAGAGCAGGACCTTGCCGGTCGGCAGCATGATGGCGTGGATTCCGGTGACGTCGATGTGCGTCTTCCCGGACCACTGGCCAACGACCGAGGGCGGGCCGGCCGCCATCAGGCGGAAGGGCGGCGGCTGCGGCGGCCCGAGCTCCGCGGCGAGGCGGCGCGCCTCGCGCCGCGCGCGGCGGTGCTCCTGAGCGTGTGCGCTGCCCAGGACCTGCGTCTCCAGCGCCAGGAGCTTCGCCTCGGGGAGACGGGACGGCGCCGGGATCCCGTGCGAGGAGGCGCTCGGAGCCGTGCCGAGGGCGACGGCCGCGAGCGCCGCCGCGCCGAGACCGCCGACGCGCGCCCCGATGCTCATGCGCGCTCCCATCCGTCCACTGTGGGGCAGCGGCCCGCGTGGGCCTCGCCCCCATCGGCTAGTCGCGCACCCCCCGCGGGGATGGTTCGGCTGTCAGCAGGCCGAGCACGAGCCCGAAGAGCGCGTGCATGACCGCCTCCTGGGCGATCACGCGGGGGTTGCGGGCCAGCGGCGGCCACTCCCCCGAGCGCCGGTCCGGGTGCAGGCGGTCGATCAGGGCCATGCCGGGCCAGGTCGCGACGAACTCGGCGCCGGCCCACGCCAGCCCGTCGCGCGGCCCGCGCGCGCCGGCGAGCGCGAACGCCGCGCCGAAGGCCGCCCCGTTGGCCGTGTGCACCAGGGCCCCGGCCACCGGCCAGCGCTTGCCCGCGCCGGGCACCATGCGCCCAAGCAGGCGAACGTCGCCGAATCCGCCGGTGCGCAGGGCTCGCCCGGCCAGCGGCTCGAGCGCCGCCCACACAGCGGCGGCGGCGGCCCCCGCGGCCGCGCCACGGGCCACCGCGAGCCGCGCCGGCCCCGCCCCGACCGCCGCAGCGCGCACAGGCCCCATCTCCCTCGTCCGGGCCCGGAGGTTAGCCTGGCCGGGATGGCTCGAGCGTCGACGTGACGGCGATGGTCCCGGCGGTGGCCGGGACCTGCTCGTCGCGCGCTAGACGGTCGTCGGCTCGGTGGTCCCGGCCGGCGGCGCGTCCTTCAGCCGCCGGATCAGGTCGGCCACGTCGGCCGTCTCCTGCTCCAGGTCGCGCTGGTAGCGCTCGAGTCGCTCGAGCATCGCCTCGCGGTTGAAGCGCCCGCGGCCGATCTTCGGCCCGCAGCCGCGACCGCCGCGACGGTGGTGTCCATGTGTCATGTGTTCACCCCCTTCCCCTGGTAGCGGTCGATGAACGCGGTGATGACCTGGCGGGCGCCGCCCAGGGCGTCGACCCAGCGCGCCAGCAGCTCGCGTCCCGAGTCCGTGAGCCGGTAGACCCGCTTCGCCGGCCCGGGCAGGCGCTCGTCCCACTCGGAGTCGACGACCCCCTCGTCCTCCAGCGAGCGGAGGAGCCGGTAGAGGTTGCCGAGGTCCACGCGCCGCTCCTCGCGGACGACGTCCGGCAGCAGCTCGAGGAGCTCGTAGCCGTGCATCGGCCGCTCGGCGAGCAGCAGGAGGAGCGCGGGCTCCACGAATCGCTCGACGCGGGCGCTGACCTCCCACTGGCCGGGGCCGACGCTGCGCCTGGTGCGCGCGCGGCGGGTGCGGCCGTGGTGGCCCCTGGGTCCTCGGTGTCGGTGCGGCCCGGTCAACGGCGCCACTATATGTCAAATACATAGTCCTTGCAAGGGGTGCGCCGTGGCAGCCCCCCGCGCTACCGTGGCGCCATGGGCCTGTCCGAGCCGGCACCCTCGCTCACAGACCTCGCGCTCGGGCTCGTCGTCATCGCGCTCGCGGTGATGCTGCAGCGCACGCCCGGCGTCCACCGCTACTGGCGGCTGACGTTCTGGTGGGCGGGCGCGGCAGCGCTCGCGGGCGCGGTCCACCACGGCGTCATGACCTACTCCGACGCCTGGGCCGGCCCCAGCTGGGCGGTCATCAGCACCATGGTCGTCGTCGCGGTCTCGTACCTGCTGGCCGCGACCGTCGAGGAGGTGCTCGGCCCCGGCCACGGCCGCGCCTTCTGGATCCTGCGCTCGGCCGGGCTGGTCGCCTACGCGGCCCTGGCCATCTCCGGCCGCGCGGGCGTCGGGGCGATCCTGGCGTGCGAGGGCATCACGATGATCGCCATCCTCGCGCTCTGGGGGAAGGCGCTGCACGACCGCAACCCGCTGGCGATGCCGGTGATCATCGCCATCCTGGTCAGCGGCGCCGCGGCCGGGTTGCGGGCGCTCCCCTCCGCCGTGACCGACCTCATCGGCCTCGACCCGACGAGCCTCTACCACCTGGCCCAGATCCCGGGGATGGTGCTGCTGTACCACGCCCTCGTGGCCACCCCGCAGCGCCAGCCGCGGACCGCCGCCGCGGCCCTCCGATAGCCCGAACGCAACGGCCGGAAGGACGTCTGTCCTTGCGGCGGCGGGGCGACTCGGCTTTCATCCCCCGCGGGTGACCGTTCGCACCCTCTCCCCCATCGCCTCCGCGACGGCCGCCCTGCGGCGCCCGCGCGCCCGCCGCAGCCTGCTCGCGGCCGGCGTCGCGATCCTGCTCGCGCTCGCGGCCTGGGCAGCCTTGCACGCCATCCGGCCAGGCGCTCTGGCCGACGCCTTCGCCTCGGTCAACTGGCTGTGGCTCGTCGCGGCGGCCGTCGCCTACGCCCTCGGGCAGATCGCCTCGGGCCTGGTCTGGGGCGTCGGGCTGCGGGCGGGCGGCATGCGCGGCATCCAGCGGCGGCACGTCCTGAGCGCCCACTGGCTCGGCCACGGCGCCTGCGAGCTGCTGCCGGCCCAGCTCGGCCACGTCGTGCGCTACGCAGCCATCCGCCGTCACCCGGCCGCCGCCGCGGGCGGCGGGCTGCGGATCGCGGGCAGCGTCGGCGCCTGGAAGGTGGTCGACGGACTCGTCACGTTCGTGGTGGTCGCGATCGCCACGATGGTGATGCCCCTGCCCGGCGGATTCGGCGGCCTGCGCTGGCTGGCCGCGGCGACGCTGGGCGGGCTGCTGCTGGCCCTGTTCGTCGTCTCCCGCATCGGGCCCGCCCGCGCGGCGCGCATGGTCCCGGGCCGGCTCGCGGGCGTGGCCCGGGGGCTGGGCGAGGGCGCCGCCGTCCTGGCCCACCGCCGCGACGCGGCGGCCGCCGTGGGCCTGCAGCTCCTCGCCATCTGCGGCCGGGTGGTGAGCCTCGCCGCGCTGCTGCACGCCTTCGGCATGCCGCCCGAAGCGGCGCTGCTGGCGTTCGCCCTGATGGTGCTCTCCGGCGTGATCGCGATCTCGCCTGGCGGGGTGGGCGTCCGCGACGCCGCCCTGGTGCCGGCGCTGGTCGCGACCTACGGGCTGGGGACCGAGCCGGCCCTCGCCTTCAGCCTCGGCATCCAGGCCACAGCGCTCGCCGTCTCCCTGCTCGGCGCAGCCGTCGCGCTGGTGCTGATCCGGCTCAAGCCGATGCGGGCGGCGGGCTTCCCGGCCTGAGCGGGGCCCCGGCGAGCCGCGCGAGCAGCGCGAGGTCGTCGATCACGAGCGCGGTCGCCCCGGCCTCGACCAGGCGCGCGGCGTGGGCCGCGTCGGCCACCGCCCAGGTCGCGAGGAAGGGCGCGGCCGCCGCCAGGACGGCGGCGACCGGGGGGGCGAGCCGGTCGGATCGCACGCAGGCGCCGTCGCCCAGGCGCCCCGTCGCCGCCAGCCCCAGCAGCCGCGCCACCTCGCGCCGCGACGCCGCCGAGCGGACCAGGCGGACGCGCGGCGCGCCCGCGATCCGCTCCAGCAGCCCCCAGCGCCGCGTCGAGATCGTGAGCGGCCGGTCGCCGAGCGCCGCCCGGGCCGCCCCGAGCGCGGCCTCGGCCAGCCGCGGCGGGCCGCCCTTCAGGTCGAGCATCGGCTCGGCCGGCCCCAGCGCGGCGAGCACCGGCGCCAGCTCCTGCGCCGCGCCGCGCGCGAGCGCGAGCCCGTCCTCCCGGTCCCACAGCAGCGGGCCGCGCCGGCGCGGGTGGCGCAGCTCCAGGCGGCCGCGGCGCATGTGGACGTCGATCTCGACCAGGTCGGCCCCGGCGTCCGCCGCGCGGCGCGCTGAGGCGGGGTGGTTTCCCGCCCGGTGGGCGATCAGCAGCGGGCGGCCGGTCACCCCTCCTCGGGCGGCGCCGTCTCCCCGGTGACCAGGAAGTGCACGCGGGCGCCGAGCTCCGCGGCGTTGTTGGCCACCCGCTCCACGTGGCGGGCGACGAGGACGGCGGCGGCCGACCAGGCGCGCATCCCCGGCTCGCCGGGTGCCTGGGCGACGGCCTGCAGCACCTGGTCGAGCATGGGGCTGAGGCGGCGGGCGTCGCGGACGGCCTGGTCGCCGGCGGCCAGGTCCGAGCGGGCGACCGCCTGCGTCGCGAGGGCGAGCGCGTCGATGGCCCGCTCGCCCATCGATGCGATCAGGCGCCGCACCGGCTCCGCCCCGCTCTCGGGCGGCGGCGCCGAGCCGGCGAGGCGGGCGATCGACACGGCCAGGTTGCCGACCCGCTCGAGGGCGACCGCGGCGATCAGGCCGACGTGGAGCAGGCGCAGGTCGCCGGCGAAGCTCGACCAGTTCTGGTGCAGGGTCAGGATGCGCCGCTCGAGCGCGGCGCTGCGCAGGTCGACCTCGCGGTCGCCGTCGGCGACCGCCTCGGCGACGGACGGGTCGGCGTCCTCCCAGCCCGCGATCGCCCGCTCGACCAGGGCGAGCGTCTGGGTCGCGAGCTCGCCCAGGTCCTCCCGCAGCGCGGCGAAGTCCGACCGCGGGTGCTCGACGCGCGGTCGGGTCACCGGCTCCAGACCGGCGGGCGCTTCTCGAGGAACGCCGCGATGCCCTCCTGGGCGTCCTCGGTGACCGCGTTGCGGCACATCACGCGGCTGGCGTGGCGGTAGGCCTCCTCCAGCGGGAGGCCGAGGTTCTCGTTCACCGCCCGCTTGCCGATGGCCAGCGTCTCGCCGCTCGCCGTCGCGATTCGGGCGGCCACCGCCGCCGCCTCGCCCGCCAGGTGCTCGAGCGGGACCACCCTGTTCACCAGGCCCCATGCCAGCGCCGCGCGGGCGTCGATCGGCTCGCCGGTCAGCAGCATCTCCATGGCGCGCGTGCGCCCGACGACCCGGGCCACCTCGACCATGGGCGTCGTGCAGAAGAGGCCGATCTTCACGCCCGGGGTGGCGAAGTGGGCCGACTCGGCCGCGACGGCCATGTCGCAGGCCGCGACGAGCTGGCAGCCCGCCGCGGTCGCCATGCCCTGCACGGCCGCGACCACCGGCTGGCCCAGGCCGTGGATCGTCAGCATCAGCTCGGCGCACGCGGCGAAGACGCGCTCGTGGACGGCGGGGTCGCGCGTCGCCAGCTCGCGCAGGTCGTGCCCCGCGCTGAAGACCGGGCCCTCGGCGGCGAGCACCATCGCCCGAACCGAGGGGTCGTCGCCGGTCTCACGCAGCCGCCCCGTCAGCTCGGTCATGGTCTCGAGCGACAGGGGGTTGCGGCGCTGAGGGCGGCGGAGGACGAGGGTCGCGACCGGCCCCTCGCGGGACACGGACACCGGCGGGTCGGTCACCGCGGCGCCCGGCGCCGCACCGCGCTGCTCCTCGGCCATGACGGAACCGTACCCGGATACGGTGCGCCCATGCAGGTCCACCTCGTCGACGGCACCTACGAGCTCTTCCGTCACCACCTGGGGCTGCCGCCGGAGGTCGCCGCCACCTCGCGGGCCGCGGGCACGCGGGGCGTGATGCGCTCGATGCTGGCGCTGATCGGCGACGGTGCCACCCACGTCGGCGTGGCCACCGACACGGTCATCGAGTCGTTCCGCAACGACCTCTGGCCCGGCTACAAGAGCAGCGCCGGGATCGAGGAGGCGCTGCTCGCCCAGTTCCCGCTGCTGGAGTCGGCCCTGCGCGCGCTCGGCGTGACGGTGTGGGGCATGGTCGAGCTGGAGGCCGACGACGCCCTGGCCACGGCCGCCGCCCGCGCCGCGGCCGACCGGGCGGTCGAGCGGGTGGTCATCTGCACCCCCGACAAGGACCTCGGCCAGTGCGTGTCCGGCACGCGCGTCGTCCAGCTCGACCGCCGCGCCGAGCGGGTGCGCGACGAGGACGGGGTGCGCGAGCGCTTCGGCGTGCCGCCCGCCTCGATCCCCGACTACCTCGCGCTCGTCGGCGACTCGGCCGACGGCTTCCCCGGGCTGCCCGGCTGGGGCGCCAAGAGCGCGGCCGCCGTGCTCGCCCGCTACGGCCGGATCGAGGAGATCCCCGACGACGCGGCGGACTGGGACGTGGCAGTGCGGGGCGCCGGCCGCCTGGCGGCCACCCTCGCCGCCGGGCGCGAGCTGGCCGGGCTGTTCCGCACACTCGCCACCCTGCGCACCGACGCCGCCGGGGTGCTCGAGGACGGCGCCGAGGAGCTGCGCTGGCAGGGCCCGGCGGACGATCTCGAGGCCGTCTGCGCCGACCTCGACGCGCCCGACGTGCTCGAGCGGGCCGGCGAGCTGGCGGCAGGGCGCGCCGCCTGATCTTCACCGCGGCGACGCGCAACGCTCATCCGACCATCAGGCGGTCTTGAGGAACCCTTAAGACGGCGGCGGTGCAATGGAGGCACGCGCCGGGCGGCGATCCACCCAGGCCCCCGGGGCGGCCCGCCACCCCGTCGCGAGGTTCCCAATGCACGCACAGCGACTCCGCCAGGCCGTCACCGGACGGCTCGGCCGCACCGCCGCCGTGGCGCTGACCGCCGCGGCCGTCGGCGGCGGCGTGGTCGCGGCCGTCGACGCCGCGACCCAGCCCGCCTCGGCCCCCGCCGCGACGACCATCGTGCAGACCACGCCGGCCTCCACGTCCACGGCCGGCTCGGGGTCCGCGCAGGCGGTGGACTTCAGCCAGATCTACGCCGAGCGCCGCGCCGGCGTGGTCTCGATCACCACGACCGGCCCCCAGCCGGGCAGCGCGACCGGCGTCGAGATCGACGACGAGGGCCACATCCTCACCAACGACCACGTCGTCAGCGGCGCGACCGGCGTGACCGTGCAGCTGGCGAGCGGCGCGAGCGTCAAGGCGAGGGTGCTCGGCACCGACCCCTCCACCGACCTCGCCGTGGTGAAGATCGACGTGCCGGCCGACCAGCTCGACCCGATCCCGCTGGGCGACTCGTCGCAGATCGAGGTCGGCGACCCGGTCCTGGCCATCGGCGACCCCTTCGGCTATCAGGCCAGCGCGAGCGCGGGCATCGTCTCGGGCCTGAACCGCACCATCGAGGCCCCCAACGGCTTCTCGCTGACCGGCGCCATCCAGACCGACGCCGCGGTGAACCACGGCAACTCGGGCGGCGCGCTACTCGACGCACAGGGGAACCTGGTGGGCGTCCCCGCCCAGATCGCCGACTCGGGCGTGGACGGCGACGTCGGCGTGGCCTTCGCGGTGCCGGTGAACACCGCCAAGGAGGTCATCGCGACCCTCGCCAGGGGCGGCACGGTGCAGCACGCCTGGCTCGGCGTCTCGACCCAGGACCTCGCGTCGCGGGGCGGCGCCGAGGTCAACGGCCTCTCCACCGGCGGCCCCGCCGCGAAGGCGGGCCTGGCCTGCGGCGACCTCATCACCGCGGTGGGCGACACCAAGATCACCGACAGCGCCGACCTGCAGGACGCCATCGACGCCTCCAAGCCCGGCGCCGAGGTGATGCTCCAGGTCACCGGCGACGGCGGCGGCCAGCGCAGCGTGGCCGTCACCCTCGGCCAGCGGCCGTCGTCGGCCCAGTCCACGGCGGTCTGCTCGGTCGGATGACCGAGCCCCCCGCGACGCCGCGCGCTCCCGCTACCCTGCGCGGGCCGTGAGCTCGGATTCCGGAAAGCCCCGGGTCCTGGTGGTGGACGACGACCCGCGCATCCTCGAGGCCCTTCGGCGCGCCCTGACGCTGAAGGGCTTCGGCGTGTCGACGGCCGAGGGCGGCGAGCGCGCCCTGAGCCTGCTCGGCCTCGGCGCGCCGGACGTGCTGGTCCTGGACGTCGCCATGCCCGACGTCGACGGCATCGAGGTCTGCCGCCGCCTGCGCGAGGCGGGCGACCGCACCCCGGTCCTGATGCTGACCGCCCGCGACGGGGTGGCCGACCGGGTGATCGGCCTCGAGTCGGGCGCCGACGACTACCTGGTGAAGCCCTTCGCGCTCGAGGAGCTGGTGGCGCGCCTTCGGGCCCTGCTGCGGCGCACCGCGCCCGACGGGGGCGCGGCCGTGCTGCGCTTCGCCGACCTGACGGTCGACGAGGGCACCTTCGAGGCGCGCCGCGGCGACCGGCCCCTGCAGCTCACGCGCACCGAGTTCCAGCTCCTGGGCACCCTCCTGCTCAACCCGCGCCGGGTGGTGACGCGCGAGGCGCTCTTCGAGCGCGTCTGGGGCTACGAGCTCGACCTCTCGTCGAACTCGCTCGCCGTCTACATCTCCAGCCTGCGGCGCAAGCTCGAGGAGGGCGGCGAGCCGCGCCTGATCCACACCGTCCGCGGCGTGGGCTACGTGCTGCGCGAGGGCTAGCGGAGGACCGGGTGTCGATCCGCGCCCGCCTGGCGCTGGGATGCGCCGCGGCGATGACGGCGGTCGTCGTGCTGGTCTCGGCGCTCGTCTACGTGGCGGTGCGCAACCAGCTGCGGGGACAGGTCGACGACCAGCTCCGCGAGCGGGCGGCCGCGGTCGTCCCGGCGCTCGAGCGGCGCCCGCCCGATCCGTTCGGCCCGGTGGGCCGTGGCGAGGTGCCCGGCGCCCCGCCGGGCAGGGCGGGGGGCGTGGTCCAGGTCGTGTCCTCGCAGACGGGCGAGCCGGCGGCGCAGGGGTCGCTGCCGGTCGACGACGCGACCCGCGAGGTGGCCGCCGGCAGCCGCGACGGCTTCCTCGCCGACGCCGAGGTGGACGGCACCGCGGTGCGGGTGCTGACCGCGCCGCTGGGCCTCGACCGCGCCGTGCAGGTGGCGCTGCCGCTCGACGACGTCAACAGCACCCTGGGCCGGCTGCGCTGGACCCTGGGCCTGATCGGCGCGGCGGGCATCGCCCTGGCCGGGCTTCTGGCCGCGGCCGTCGCCCGCGCCGGCCTCGCGCCGGTGCGCCGGCTGGACCGCACGGCAGAGGAGGTCGCGGCCACCGGCGACCTCGGCCGTCGCATCGACGTCGAGGGCCGCGACGAGGTCGCCCGCCTCGCCTCGACCTTCAACGAGATGCTCTCGGCGCTCGAGGTCTCGCAGGAGAGCCAGCGCCGCCTGGTCATGGACGCCTCGCACGAGCTTCGGACCCCGCTCACCGCCCTGCGCACGAACATCGAGGTGCTGGCGGCCGACGAGGGCCTCGACGCCGAGGGCCGGCGGCTGCTGCTGTCGGACGTCACCGCCCAGCTCGAGGACCTGAGCCGCCTGGTCGCCGACGTCGTCAGCCTGGCCCGCGGTGCCGAGACGGCCGAGGAGCGCGAGGACCTGCGCCTCGACGTGCTGGCGCGGCGCTGCGTGGACCGCGCCCGCCTCCACGCCCCGCGGCTCGCCTTCGCGCTCGACGCGCGCCCGACGGTGGTGCACGGGGCCCCCGCCGAGCTCGAGCGGGCGGTTGGCAACCTGCTCGACAACGCCGCCAAGTGGAGCCCGGCAGGCGGCACCGTGGAGGTGACGGTCCGCGACGGCGAGGTGGCCGTCCGCGACCACGGTCCCGGCATCGACGCCGCCGACCTCCCCCACGTCTTCGACCGCTTCTACCGGGCGGCCTCCGCCCGCCGCACGCCCGGCTCGGGGCTCGGGCTGGCGATCGTGCGCCAGGCCGCCGAGGCCCACGGCGGCGCCGTGACCGCGGTCGCGGCCCCGGGGGGCGGGGCGCTGCTGCGGCTGCGGCTGCCGACGGCCGCGCCGGCCTGACGCCGCCCCCGCCGCGGCAGCGGCTGGGGATCGCGGCGATCGAGGAGCGCCGTCCACCCGTGCCCGAGGATGAGGAGGTCGCGGGTACCGTCCTCGCGCTCGTCACCCTCGAAGATCGTCGCCGCCTCGAGGAGGACGGGGTCGTCAAGCACCCGCAGGCGCCAGGGGAAGGGGCGACGGTCGTTGTCGCGCCAGAGGTGAACCGCCCCACCGCCCTCGCGCGGCGTGACGACCTCGAAGTTGCCTCGCGAGCCCCGGCGGCGGCTCTGGATGAACCCGGGCGCCCCGGCAGCGCGGTGCTCCGTCGCCTCGAGCGCCCGCTCGAGACCATCCGCGTGATGCCATCCCGACGGCGAGGCGTTGTCGCGCCAGTAGTGCATCAGCCGTGTCCCGCGGCGCGCGATCACCTCGAGGTGGTGGTCCTCGAGGTCGCCGTGGACCAGCGCGACGGCATCGACCCCGCGCGGGCCGAAGGACTTCGCAACCCTCCAGGGCCGCCGGTCGGCGTCGTCGTTGCGCCAGACGTGACCGATTCCGCCGCTCGCGAGCGGCGTCACCACCTCGAGGTTGCCGTCGTTGCCGAACCCGCCCTTGATGATGGCTGGGACGCCCGTCGCGCCCCGGAGCGGCAGCGCCTCCGGCCGCGTCGTCTCACCGCCGGCGCCACCGACGACGGCCCCGGACCGGGACACGTGGTACAGCCGGTCGCCGGCGCGCGCGACGATCTCGAGCCGGGGCGGCTCGCTCTCCGCGTCGAGGCAGACCGCGACAGCATCGACGGCGAGCGATGCGGCGAAGACCTCGGACCGGGCCCACACGCCTGCGCCCTCGGCCGGACGCCACCAATGCACCAGCCCGGCGGCGCCCGCGGGCCGCACGACCTCCACGATCCGGACGTCCGGCGCGCCAGTTCTCACGGCCCAGCCGCCGCCCGGCCGCGGGGCGGCCTCTTCCTCGAGGGGTCGGTCCCGCAGGTCGGCCAGCCGTCGCCACGCGTTGCGCATGCGCGGCGGCCCGGTCAGCTCCCGCTGGGCGTCGGCGAGCGCCGTCAGCACCCGGGTCGCAGGGCCGCCCACGCCCACCGGCCGCGACACCCGAAGCGAGGTCAGGGCGCGTCGGAGGTCATCGTCGCGGGCGAGCCAGCGGGGCAGCGGCCCCGCGGCGAGGGCCAGCTCGAGGCGCGACTGCGCCCGTCGGAACGCCGCGGAGGCCTCGCTCTGCTCGACCCGCGAGCGGCTCTCGTTGTTCGAGGCGACGGCCTGCCGGGCGGTGCGGCGCACCTCGTCGACCCCGTCCGCGACGCCCCGCAGCGCGCGCGCGCGGCGCTCGAGCTGCGCGAGGACCGCCGAGCGCCAGGCGAACCAGACGGCGACCACCGCGGCGACGAGGCCGACGGCGGTGAAGGCCTCCGACATCGCCCGAGAACTGCCGGAGGGCGCTTATGCCGCGCGAACGATCTACCCGACCGCCGTCGTGGAGCGCGCCCGGATCGAGTCCACCAGCAGCTCGACGACCTCGTGGAGCTGCTCGCGGGCCTCCTCGTCGATCAGGGCGCCGTCCTGGTCGAAGCGCTCCTGGGCATGGCCGAGCGCCACCTCGCCGTCCACGACGCGGGCGCCGGCGGCGGCCAGCACCTTGCGCATCTCCGCCTGGGCCCAGACCGCCCCGAAGGCGCCCGTGCTGGCGCCCACGACGGCCGCCGGCAGGAAGCGGAGGGCGCTGGCCCCGGCGGGGCGCGCGGCCCAGTCGAGCGCGTTCTTGAGCTGGCCGGGGATCGAGTGGCTGTACTCGGGGGTCGCGATCAGGAGGCCGTCGGCCTCCGAGAGCTCCTGGCGCAGCCGCGTCACGGCCGCGGGAGGGGCCTCGTGGTCGTCGTCCTCGTCGTAGGGCGGCACCTCGCGCAGCCCGTCGTACAGGCGCAGCTCGACCCCCGGCGGCAGCTCGCGCGCCGCGGCGCGCAGCAGCCGCGTGTTGTACGAGTCGCGCCGCAGGCTGCCGCTCAGCCCCAGGATGACGAGGTCAGCCACGGACGAGCTCGAGGTGCGCGCCGATGGTGACGATGTCGCCGACGGCGAACCCGCCCTTGGGCAGGGGCGCGTTCCAGTTGAGGCCGTACTCGGTGCGGTCGAAGGTGCCGGTGAGGTCCATGCCGATGCGCTCGGCGTCGCCCAGGCCCACGACGGGGCCGAAGACGGTGCCGGTCAGCGAGATGCGGCCGGTGGTGCCCTTCAGGCTGAGGTCGCCGACGACGGTGATCTCATCGCCGCGGCGCGTGATCTCCGTCGACCGGAAGGTGACCTCGGGGAAGCGCTCGGCGTCGAAGAAGTCGGGCGACTGCAGGTGGGCGGTGAGGTTGGGCTCGGGCGTGACGACGCTCGCCACCCTCCCGACGCCCTCCAGCGCGGCCCCCTCCGCGGCCGCGGTCAGCGTCGCCTCGAAGTCGGGCAGCTGGCTGCGGAAGGTGCCGACGACCATGTGCTTGACCGAGAACTCCAACGATGAGTGGATCGGGTCCGTCGTCCAGACGCCGACCGGAAGAGTCGTGGCTGCGGTGGTCTGCGCGGTGGTCATGGGAAGCTCCTGGGCTGGGAGATGATATCGTTGATTGCGCAAACAAAGGTAGCGAGCGTTAATTGAGCAGTCAAGTGTTGACAGCGCAACAGCATCGGGCGGTCCAGGCGTGGGTGCGGCTGGCGGCGTCGAACGCCGCGATGACGCGGTCCTTCAACGCGTCGCTCCAGGCGGGCCACGGCCTGACCGTCAACGACTTCGAGGTGCTCCGGCGGCTGTCGCTGGAGCCCGAGGGGCGGATGCGGCGGGTCGACCTGGCGCAGGTCGTGAGCCTGACGCCGTCGGGCATCACGCGCCTGCTCGACGGGCTCGAGCGCTCGGGCCTGGTGCGCAAGGACGTCTGCGAGGCGGACGGGCGGGTCACGTACGCCTGCATCACCGACGAGGGCGACGCCACCCTCGCCTCCGCCGCCCGCAGCCACCTGTCGGCGCTCGAGGCGATCTTCGCCGAGCGCTACACCTCCGAGGAGCTCGAGTCGCTGGCCGAGCTGCTGGGGCGGCTCCCTGGGGCCGCGGACGCGGACGAGGAGTGCCCGAGCGGGTAAGGCGCGGCCGGGCGGGGTACGCCACGGCGACGAGGACGAGGAATCGGGAGGCGTGATGAGCACGGCAGAGGGCGGCACGGGCACGAACGGTTTCGGGGACCGCCCCGAGCTGCAGACGCTGATCGCGGCCGGCGAGGAGCAGGGCTGCATCAACATCAGCCAGCTCGGCGAGGTGGCGGCCGACGCCGGCCTCGACGACGACGAGGTGGCCGAGCTCCACGCGAACCTGACCGAGCGCGGCATCGACGTGCTCGACGACTGCGCGCGCATCGGCGTGCCGCTCACCCGCGCCACCAACCGCGAGCTCGCCGAGACGACGACCGACGCCATGCAGATCTTCCTCAACGAGATCCGCCGCTACCCGCTGCTCAGCCGCGAGGAGGAGCGCGAGCTGGCGCAGCGCGTCGAGGCCGGCGACGCCGAGGCGAAGGAGCGGATGGTCAACTCGAACCTGCGCCTCGTGGTCTCGATCGCCAAGCGCTATCAGGGCCAGGGCGAGCTCACGCTGCTCGACCTGATCCAGGAGGGCGTCCTGGGCCTGATCCGGGCCGTCGAGAAGTTCGACTGGCGCCGCGGGCTGAAGTTCTCGACCTACGCCACGCTCTGGATCCAGCAGGCCATCCAGCGCGGCCTGGCCAACCAGGCCCGCTCGATCCGCCTGCCGGTCCACGTGGTCGAGCGCCAGCAGCGCGTCTCGCGCGCCGAGCGCACGCTGCTGTCACGGCTGGGCCGCGAGCCGACCGACGAGGAGATCGCCGAGCAGAGCCGCCTGCCCGTGGAGCGCGTCGCGGAGGTCCGCGAGCTGCCGCGGACGGTGACGAGCCTCGACCGCCCCGTCGGCGAGGATGGCGACACCAGCCTGGGCGAGCTGATCGCCGACGATGACGCCGAGACCCCCACCGCCGACCTCGAGGTGAGCCTGCGCGAGGACCTGCTGGGCCGCGCCCTCGCCGAGCTGCCCGAGCGCGAGCGCATCGTGCTCGAGTCGCGCTACGGGCTGGGCGACAACCAGCCCGAGACGCTGCAGGAGGTCGGGCGCAAGCTGGGGATCACGCGCGAGCGCGTCCGCCAGATCGAGCGCCAGGCGCTCGACCGGCTGGCGCGCGCCCGCGAGAACGAGGCGCTGCGCGACCTGGCCGCCTGAGCGGCGGCGTCGACGACCTCCGGACGGCCGCCGCGGCGGCCTGACCGGCCCCCGTTTGCCCGCTGGGGGCGAGGGGTACGCCCCGGACAGGAACCCCCGAGGGGAGAAGCCACATGGCCGACGAGATCGAGCCCCACACCGTCCAGCACGACCTCCCCGCGAAGCCCCATGCCGAGTCGCGCGAGGAGACCATCGAGCGGGTCGTCCACGAGGCCGACGAGGCGCAGAACGTGGAGGCGCGCGAGGAGGTGGCCGACCCCACCTTGCGCCGCGGCAACCGCGCGGTGGTGCGGACGGCGGCGGCGGTCGCGGGCGTCGGCGCCGTGATCGGCGCCGTACTGGCGGTCGTCCTGAGCGACGTCAATGGGCCGTTCCAGACCGACAGCGCCGGGGCGACGGCCGGCTACGCGCTCATCATGGCCATCGCCTTCGCGATCGTCTTCGGGATGATCACCACGCTCATCCTGCTGGCCCGCGAGGACGGCCGCGTGGAGCGCGAGGTCGAGCGGGAGACCGGCCGCGGGCCCGAGGGGCACGGCAGCCCGATTCACCCCAAGCACGACCCCGAGGGCACCTGAGACGACGGTGGAGCGCGGCACCCCGGACGAGGCGGTCCGCGACGCGATCGCCACGCTCGAGGGCTACGACCCCACCGGCAGCGTCATCGGCGAGCCGCGAGGGCCGCGCCTAGCTGGCGCGGCGCTCGAGCAGGGTCGTCGTGAATCGGCCGTCGACCTCGTCGATGCGGCCGCTCACGACCAGCAGCCCGAGGGCGACCTGGGCCTGCGGCGCCGGCAGCCCGGCCAGCAGCGCCCGCGGCGCGAGCCCGCCGGGCGCGCCGGTCAGGCGCCCCATGATGATGCGCTGCAGGTCCTCGGTGCTCTTCGTCATCTCGGCTCCCCCTGTCCGGTGTACGAACACATGTTCGCACACGGCCCGGCCGTTCCTGCCGGGGTGCGTCACGGTCCGCCCGGTGCTAATATTTGCTTGCCAGCAAATAAAGGAGTTGCCGCCGTGGTCGCTGCGGACTCGGGCGTCGTCCTCCCCGCCGGGGAGCCGCCCGCACTGGACGAGGAGAGCGTCATCCGCCTGCGCAACGCGTGCCTGCGCGTCTCGCGCCGCCTGCGCACGAGCGGCGACCCCGAGGGCCTGACCGCGTCGCAGTCGTCGGCGCTCGCCACGCTGGTGCGCGAGGGCCCCCGCCGGGCCGGCGACCTGGCCGAGGCCGAGGCGCTGAACCCGACCATGCTGTCGCGCGTCCTGGCCCAGCTCGAGCGGCGCGGGCTGGTGGCCCGGGAGCCCGACCCCGAGGACGGCCGCGCCACCCTGGCGCGCGCCACCGGCGAGGGCCGGCGGCTGGTCGAGCGTCTGCGCGCCCGCCGGGCCGCGTTGCTGCTGGGCTGGCTGAAGGACCTGACCGACGCGGAGCGCAGCTCGCTGATGGCCGCCCTCCCGGCGCTCGAGCTCCTCGCCGATGGAAGCCGTCGCTGATCCGCTCCTGGGCCCACACGACCTTCTCGGCGCTCGAGACCCCGAACTTCCGCCGCTACCTCACGGGCCAGTCCGTCAGCCTGGTCGGCACCTGGATGCAGACCGTCGCGCTCGGCTGGCTGGTGCTGCAGCTGACCGGCTCGGGCACCGCGCTGGGCGCGGTGGTCGCCGCGCAGTTCCTGCCGATCCTGCTGCTCGGGCCCTACGGCGGCCTGATCGCCGACCGCATGAACAAGCGGCGGGTGCTGATGACGACCCAGGCCATCCTCGGCCTGACCGCGCTGACGCTGGGGCTGCTGGTGATCACCGGGGCCGTGCAGCTCTGGATGGTCGTGCTCGTGGCCGTGGTCTTCGGCCTGGTCACCGCCTGCGACAACCCGGCGCGCCAGGCCTTCTCGCTCGAGATGGTGGGCGCCGAGCAGCTGCGCAACGCGGTGAGCCTGAACAGCGTCATGGTCAACGTGGCCCGCGCCGTCGGACCGGCGGTCGCCGGCGCGCTGATCGCCGCGACCGGCACCGGCATCTGCTTCCTCGTCAACGCGGCCAGCTACGCCGCGGTGCTGCTCGCCCTGGGGACGATGACGGTCGCCGACCTCCACCCCACCCCGTCCGCCCGGCGCGAGCCCGGCCAGGTGCGCCAGGGCCTGCGCTACGTGGCCCGCACCCCTGAGCTGCTGGTGCCGCTCGTGATGCTCGCCCTGATCGGCACGCTCGCCTACGAGTTCCAGGTCGTGCTGCCGCTGCTGGCGACCGGCCCCTTCCAGGGCGACGCCGCCACCTACGGCATCCTCACCTCGGCCATGGGCGCGGGCGCGATCGTCGGCGGCCTGGTGGTGGCCGGCCACGGCCGCACCGGCCTGCGGCCCCTGACCCTCGCGGTCCTGGTCTTCGGCGCCGCCATGCTGGCCGTCGCCGCGTCGCCCACGCTGCCCGTCGCGGTCGTCGCCCTGGCGGCCACCGGCGCCGCGAGCATCACGTTCCTCGCCACCGGCAACACGACCCTGCAGCTCAACAGCGACCCGCGCTTCCGCGGCCGCGTGATGGCCCTCTGGACCGTGGCATTCCTGGGCAGCACGCCGATCGGCGCGCCGATCCTGGGCTGGATCTCGCAGGAGCTCGGGGCGCGGGCCGGTCTGGTCACCGGCGGCCTCACCTGCCTGGTCGCGGCCTCGATCGGCGCGATCGCCCTGAGTCGCGCTAGCTCGCGACGAAGCGGTCGTGCTCCGCGACCAGCCGCTCGTACGACTGGTCCATGAGGGGGCTCGAGAGGAGGAAGTCGGCCGTCGCCCGGTTGCAGGCGATGGGCGTGTTGTGCACGACCGTCACCCGCAGGAGCGCCTTCACGTCGACGTCGTGGGGCTGGGCCTCGAGCGGGTCCCAGAAGAAGATCACCACGTCGATGCGGCCCTCGGCGATCGCGGCGCCGACCTGCTGGTCGCCGCCCAGCGGCCCGCTGAGGAACCGCGTCACGGGCAGCCCCAGCTCGCTCGCGATCAGCCCGCCGGTGGTGCCGGTGCCGAACAGCTCGTGCTGCTCGAGCGTGCCGCGGTTGAAGCGCGCCCACTCGAGCATCTCCTCCTTGCGGTTGTCGTGCGCGATCAGCGCGATGCGCTTGCGCGAGGTCATCCCCACGCGGTGGATGTGCATCGGCTGCTCGGTCCCGCGCAGGACGCCCGCGCCGCCATCTGTCGTCGCCATCGGCTCTGCCTCCATCGCGAGGTGACCGGCCGACGGTAGCGTAGGGTCGACCGCGTGACGACCACCGCAGCGCCTGCGGCCCTGATGATCGACGGCCGCCTCGTGCCCGCCGGCGACGTCGGCCGGGTGGCCGTCGACGACGGCCTCGTGCGCGGCGACGGCGCCTTCGAGGGCATGCGCCTGTACGGCCGCCGCCCGCGGACGCCCGGCTTGCACCTGGACCGCCTCCAGCGCACCGCCGACGCGATCGGCCTCGCCGTCGACCGGCCCGTGCTCGAGGCCGAGCTCGCCGCCTTCTGCGAGGCGACGGCGAACCCCGACTGCGGCGTGCGGCTGATCGTCACCCGCGGCGGGCAGCGGGTCTGGCGCGAGGAAGCGATCATCCCGGAGGATCCGGCGGGCATCCGGCTGTTGCCCGTGCCGCACCGCATCACGCCGCTGCTGGTGGGGGCGAAGACGCTCTCGTACGCGGCGAACATGGAGGCGGGCCGCCGCGCCCGGTCGGCCGCCTGCCACGACGCCCTGCTGGTGGACGCCGATGCCGGGCTGGTGCTCGAGGGACCGACCTGGTCACTCGGCTGGCTCGAGGCCGGGACCCTGGTCTTCCCACCGCTGGAGCTCGGCATCCTCGACTCGATCACCCGCCGGCTCGCGTCTCAGGCGCTGCCCGTGCGCGAGCGGCGGGCCGGGCTCGCCGAGCTGGCGGCGGCCGATGGCGCCCTGGTGCTCTCGACAATCCAGGAGGCGCGCCCGGTCGCCGAGATCCGGGGCGTCGCGGCCTACGATCCCGCCGCCCCGGGCGTCCTCGCGGCCGCCGCCGCGGTGCGGGAGGCGATCGCGGCGGTCGTGGCCTGACGCGGCCGGCCGGGCCGTCGATCCTAGGGCGTGTAGGGCGGCGCCTCGCCCCAGCCCCAGCGGGGCACCGGGGCGTGCTCGACCACCTCGGCGCCCGGCTGCGAGTTCTCGAAGGCCAGGCGCGTGGCCCACTCGGCGTAGGCGAGCAGGGCCGAGCGGAACTCGGGGTCGGCCGGCAGGCCGGCGTCGTCCGCCGCCAGGCTCATCAGCGAGACGAAGCGGTGGCGCTGCGCGGCGGTGATGCCGAGGTCGCGGTGGCGGGCGAGCATGCGCTCGTACCCGCCGAGGTCGGCCGTGTAGCGGGCCGGGCCGCCGAAGACCTCGATCCACCAGGCGGTCACGTGCCGCCGGTGCTCCTCGTGCACGCCGCCCGGGAAGAGGGGCGAGAGCAGGTCGTCGCGCTCCACCCGGTCGTAGAACGCGTCGATCATCCGCGCGAAGGGCTCGTCGCCGCCGGCCCACTCGTGGAGCGTGGGCGTCGCCTTCTCCGAGGGGGGGCTCACCCCGGCGACGATACGCGCTCGCCGCTCAGCGGCGCCCCAGCAGCCCCCGGGCGCGGAGGTGGTCGAGGATCCCGCCCGAGATCGCCGCGGCGATCAGGTCGGTCCGCGCGAGGAAGGCGTCGTCCGTGCCGCCGGCGCCGCACTCGACGATGACCCGGGCGGCGGCGCGGCTGCGGTAGAAGCCGTAGTAGCTCATCATCCGCGGGTTCCCGTCGCGCGTCTGGACGCCGCCGTAGCGACCCCGGGCGCCGTTCGCCCGCGTGTGGATCGCGCGGTAGCGGGCCGCGACGTCGTCGGCCAGGCCGCGCGAGCGGCGCTCCACCGCGGGCGAGACCGTGGTGGCCTTCCGGTGGGGCGCCGAGTCGGCATACGGCCGCGGGCTCGGCGTGCCCCCGCCCTCGCCGTGGTACCAGTTCTCGCCGTCGCCGGTGATCGCGTGCCCGATGGCGGCCGCGCCCTCGGGGACGTCGCTGTGCAGGCTGATGAACACCGCCCCGCCGGCCCCCCACGGCGTGACCCTGCCGGGCGTCTCGCGGGCGTCGACGCCGGCGCGGCGCAGGCGCGCGACGAGCTTCGGCGCGACGCGCGTGGAGAAGGCGACCTCCGACCCGAATGGCCCGCTCCCCGCGCCGGTCTGGACGCGGTAGCCAGGCTCGCGCGGCCCCTCGTGGCCCGCCTGGACCCAGACGAGCGGGGCGGCCGCCAGCGCCGGGGCGGGGCCCGCGATGAGGGCGCCGAGCGCGCACAGGGCGACCAGGGCCGCCAGGCGGCGGCGCGTGCGGGGGGGCAGGCGCACGGCGCAAGCCTAGACGCCCGAGCCGGCGGAGCGGCAGCCGCCGGGCCCCTGGAGCACGGCGGTACGATTCCGGCGATGCCCCAGGAGCCGTTCGACGTCTTCGCGCGCTTCCCCCGCCCCCGCGCCGAGCCGAGCCCGCGGTGGGTGCGCGTGCGGCTCGGCGACGAGACCGTCGCCGACACCCGCCGGGCGATGCTGCTGATGCGCTACGGGCGCGAGGGGCTCCCGACCTACTTCGTCCCGCGGGAGGACGTGCGCCGCGACCTGCTCGAGGATGACGGCGAGCGCGACGGGCAGCGCCGATGGACCGTCCGGGCCGGCGGCCGCGAGGCCCCCGGCGCCGCGTGGGCCTACGACGAGCCGCCGGCGGGCCTCGAGGCCCTCGCGGGCCACATCACCTTCGACTGGGACGCGCTGGACTGGCTCGAGGAGGAGGAGCCGATCGCCGTCCACGCCCGCGACCCCTACAAGCGCGTCGACGTGCTGGCCAGCTCGCGCCACGTGGTGGTCTCAGTCGGGGGCGAGGTCGTCGCCGACAGCACCCGCCCGCACCTCCTGTTCGAGACCCACCTGCCGGTGCGCTACTACCTGCCGCGGGAGGACGTGCGGATGGACCTGCTCGACGACTCGCACCACACCACCCGCTGCCCCTACAAGGGCCGGGCGCGCTACTGGTCGGTGCGGGCGGGCGGCGAGCTGCACGACGACCTCGCCTGGTCGTACGAGGCGCCGATCCCGGAGCAGACCAGGATCGCCGGGCTGGTGGCGTTCTTCAACGAGCGCGTCGACCTGCGGGTCGACGGCGAGGACCAGCCGCGCCCGATCACGCCCTGGTCGCGCTGACCCCGCCGCTCAGCCGGCGTGCCACAGCTCCATGTGGCGGCGGTGCAGGTCGGAGTAGGCGCCCTCGACGTAGTGGCGGTCGTAGAAGCCCAGGTCCAGGTGGTGGGCCTGCAGCACCAGGCGCACGAACATCGGGTCGATGAAGGCCGGGAAGCGCCCGTACGCGTCGAGCACGCTCTGGGTGAAGGCGACGACGATCTCGATCGTCTCCTCGGTCGGGTCCTCACGACCGGCCAGCACCGCGCGCGGGTCGGCGTAGGGCGAGGCCGCTCCCGGGTCGGCGCGACGCTCGTCGAGGAAGCGCTCGACCGCCTCGCGCATGTCGGCCACGTAGGGCGGGCAGAGCGCCTCGTGGACGCCGGCGCGTCCCACCGGCACCGGCCGCGCGTGGGCGCGGGGCGTGCGCTGCGGCGTCACGAAGTCGAAGCCCAGCCCGCGGTGCTCGGGGTCGGCGCCCAGCACGTGGTGCGGCAGGAAGCCGGTGAAGGCCCAGCCGCCGAGGCCCAGCGCCTGCAGCGCCAGGCTCATGTTCTGGCAGATGAAGGCGCCCTCCACGTTCAGGGTCGTCAGCACCCGCAGCTCGAGGTCGATCAGCGACATCTCGGTGCGCCCCAGGCGGCCGCGGGCGATCCACGGCTCGAGCCCGCACGCGCCGCCCGCCAGCTCGTCGACGATCGCGAAGCGGTTGCGCTCGTCGAAGTAGATGAAGAGCAGCGTCAGGTACTCGACGGTCATGTTCGTGACGGGGACGAGCAGGGTCGTGCCGGGCTTGTTGACGTTCCACGCGTTGAAGGCGAACAGCCCCGGCTCGCCCGTGGGCAGGTCGGCCCGCCCCGGCTCCAGGGTCGTCCGGGCCTCGCGCAGCAGCCGGGCCATCGCCTCCCCCGCGTCGGCCGGGTCGTCGCCGGCGGCGGCCCGGGTCGCCTCGCCATCGGGCTCGCGCCCGCGCAGCCGGGCCACGTGCAGGCCGGCGTCGTTGGTGAAGAAGAGCTCGGTGGAGTGCGAGTTGACCGAGCAGGGCCAGGAGCGCCCGATCCAGCGGTGCATCCACGACAGGCCGTCGGGCGGCAGGTCGCCCAGGGCGAGGCCGGTCACCCCGGTGCCGAGCCAGACGAGGACGGCCTCCTCCAGCTCGGTCAGGGGCAGCGGCTCGGCATCCGAGCGGTGGGCGAGTGGCCCCGAGGGCAGCTCCATCCCCAGGCCGAAGCGGCGCGAGCGCCGACTGAGGATGGCGTCGGCGAGCGGGAGCTCGAGCGCCTCCTGCAGGCCTGGGGGCAGCTCCATGGCCGGGCAGTCTAGGCGGCGGCCTCCTCCGACAGCTCCAGCACGGAGAGGATGTTCCCGGCCGGGTCGCGGAACCACGCGATCGTCGGCCCCCCGCCCCGCCACACGCCGCGCTCGTCGGTGCGCAGCTCGTCCGAGTCGTAGACCTCGAACCGCACGCCGGCGGCGCTGAGGCGGTCGACCGCCGCGTCGACGTCGGCCACGGGGAAGTTGAGGATCGTGTACGTCGCGGGCTCGTGGTCCGGCTTGGGGTAGATCATCACCGGCCGGCCCCCCGCGATGTGCAGGGTCAGCAGGCCGTTGTCCTCGGAGACCTCGAGGCCGAGGGTGCCGCCGTAGAACTCCTTCGCCGCGGCGATGTCTGGCACCGCGAAGCCGGAGAAGGCCTGCGTCTCTCGGAACATCCCGTCCTCCTTGCTCGATGGGCGTTCACCCGGTGAGACCCGCCGCGGGGCGGGAAGTGATCGCCCGGATCAGAGCGAGCGGCCGACCTCGTCCAGCAGCGCCCGCGCGGCCTCGGCGGGCGAGAGGCGGTCCTCCTCCACGGCGGCGAGGACCGCGGCGCCGGCCTCGGAGTCGAGCGCCTCGGCGGCGCGCTCCTCAAGCAGACGCTCGACGCGCCCGGCCACCTCCAGCCGCCGCCGGCGGCGGCGGCGCTCGGCCAGCCGCCCGTCGGCGGCGATGCGCCGGCGGTGCTCCTCCACCGCGGCGGTCACCTCCTCGAGGCCCTCGCCGGTGGTCGAGGTGGCCATCACCACGCGCGGCCGCCCGCCGGCGCGCTCCTCGTGGCCGCTGATGTGGCCCAGGTCGAGCATCAGCTCGAGGTCGCGGCGGGCGTCGCGCGCGCCGGGTCGGTCGGCCTTGTTCACGACCAGCACGTCGGCGACCTCCAGCAGGCCGGCCTTGTTGGCCTGCACGGCGTCGCCCCAGCCCGGCGCGACGACCAGCACCGTCGTGTCGGCCGCCGAGGCGATGTCGACCTCCACCTGGCCGACCCCGGTGGTCTCGACGATCAGGGGCTCGTGGCCGACGGCGTCGAGCAGGCGCAACGTCGCCGGCACCGCTGCGGCCAGGCCGCCCTGGTGGCCGCGGGTGGCCATCGAGCGCACGAAGGCGCCGTCGGCGACGCCGACCATCCGCACCCGGTCGCCCAGGATGGCGCCGCCCGTGAGCGGCGAGGTCGGGTCGATCGCCAGCACCGCCGGGCTGCGCCCGGCCGCCAGCAGCAGCCCGACCAACCGGCCGGTGAGCGTCGACTTCCCCGAGCCCGGTGCGCCGGTGACGCCGACGACGTGCGCCTCGCCGGCGCCGCGCGCGAGGGCCGCCACCTCCTCGGCCTCGTCGCCGCCCCGCTCGACGCGGGTGATCAGGCGCGCGAGGGCGCCGCGCTCGCCGGCCCGGGCGCGCTCGAGCAGCTCGGGGGCGGGCGCGGTCCGGGCCCGCGCGCTCACGGCCCGCCGTCGGACGCCGCGCGCCGCACGGTGTCCACGACCTCCACGGCCGAGGCGCCGGGGCCCAGCACCGCGGCGACGCCCGCGTCGCGCAGGGGGTCGACGTCGCGGTCGGGGATGATTCCGCCGATCACGACCGGCGTGTCCAGCCCGAGCTCACGCAGGGCCTCGACCATCATCGGCGCGAGCGTCATATGGCTGGCGTTGTGCATCGAGATGCCGACGACGTCGGCGTCCTCCTGCTCGACCACGCCGGCGACGCCCTCCGGCGACTGGCGCAGGCCCAGGTAGACCACCTCCATGCCGGCGTCGCGCAGGATGCGCGCGACGACCTTCAGGCCGCGGTCGTGGCCGTCCAGACCGAGCTTGGCGAGGACGACCCGGGTCGCGGTCTCGGCCATCAGACCACGATCTTCTCGACGTAGGTGCCGAAGACGGCCTCGAGCGCCCCGACGATCTCGCCCTCGGTGGCGTACGACCGCACGGCCTCGATCAGGGGCGGCATCAGGTTGCGCGACGGGTCGGCGGCGTCGGCGGCGAGGGCGGCGAGGGCGGCCTGGACCGCGGCGTCGTCCCGCTCGCTGCGGACGTTGGCCAGCCGCTGGAGCTGGTACTCCTCGACCGCCGCGTCGATGCGCAGGGTGTCGTCGGCCTTGTCCTCGTTGCCCTCGGTGAAGGCGTTGACCCCGACGATGACGCGGCGCCCGGCGTTCACCTCGCGCTCGAAGCGGTAGGCCGAGTCGGCGATCTCGCCCATGTAGTAGCCGCTCTCGATGCCCTCGTAGGTGCCCTCGAGGATCGAGCCGTCACCCAGCTCGAGCAGGTGGGCGAAGATCTCCTCCGCCTGGCGCTCCATCTCGTCGGTCATCCACTCGACGTAGTCCGAGCCGCCGAGCGGGTCGGCAACGTTCGCGGCGCCGGTCTCGTGGGCGATGATCTGCTGGGTGCGCAGGGCGATCCGCACGGCCTTCTCGCTGGGCAGCGCGAGGGCCTCGTCGTAGCTGTCGGTGTGCAGGCTCTGGGTACCCGCCAGGGCCGCCGCCAAGGCCTGGACCGCGACGCGGGCGATGTTGATCTCCGGCTGCGTCGCCGTGAGCGAGACGCCCGCGGTCTGGGTGTGGAAGCGGCAGTGCAGGCTCCGCTCGTCCTTGGCCCCGTAGCGCTCGCGCATCCAGCGGGCCCAGATGCGGCGGGCGGCGCGCAGCTTGCCGATCTCCTCGAAGAAGTCGATGTGGCAGTTGAAGAAGAAGCTCAGGCGCCGGGCGAAGGCGTCGACGTCGAGCCCGGCGGCGATGGCGGCCTCGACGTAGGCGAAGCCGTTGGCCAGCGTGAAGGCGAGCTCCTGCGCGGCGGTGCTGCCGGCCTCGCGGATGTGGTAGCCCGAGATCGAGACCGGGTGCCAGCGCGGCATCTCGGCCGTGGTGAACCCGATCATGTCCGTGATCAGCCGGACGGAGGGGCGCGGCGGGAAGATGTACTCCTTCTGCGCCTGGTACTCCTTGAGGATGTCGTTCTGGATCGTCCCGGCCAGGTCGACGCGCCCGACGCCGCGCTTCTCCGCCGCTGCGATGTACATGGCGAAGACGATCGCCGCGGGGCCGTTGATGGTCATGGAGGTCGAGACCGACGACAGCTCGATGCCGTCGAACAGGTCCTCGATGTCCACGAGCGTGTCCACTGCCACGCCGGCCCGGCCGACCTCGCCGCGCGCGAGGCGGTGGTCCGAGTCGCGCCCCATCAGGGTCGGCATGTCGAAGGCGGTCGAGAGGCCCGTCCCGCCCGCTCTCAGGA
>DATLLV010000040.1:0-16815 GCA_035537655.1 Miltoncostaeaceae bacterium | reverse complement strand
TCGCCGAGCAGCGCGCCCATGCGCCCCTCGAGCACGAAGCTGTACTCGTCGATGCCGAAGTGCCGGTGCAGCGGCGCGCACAGCGAGCGCGGCGGGATCGGGTGCTCCACCAGCGAGAAGCCGCCGCCGCTCTCCTCGCCCCAGATGAGGAAGCGGGCGTCGCAGCCGCCGAGGTGGGCGACCGGGCCGTCGGCGGGCCCCACGATGCGCGGGCCCTGAGAGGCGTCGAAGCGGCGGAGGGGGGTGGTGCTGGCCATGAGGTGCTCCTTTGATCGGACAATGATGTGCGATCAAATTACGCAGCGCCGTCCGGATGTGTCAATATGGTTGAACAATAATGTCTGGTGAAATCGCACAGCCCGCGCCGCCGCCGCCGCGCCGCCGCTACACCAAGCGCCGCCGCGCCGAGCGCGAGGACGAGACCCGGCGCCGCATCACCGAGGCCACCATGGAGCTGCACGAGACCGTCGGCCCCGCGCGGACGACGGTCAGCGGCATCGCCGCGCTCGCCGGCGTGCAGCGGGCGACGGTCTACCGCCACTTCCCGGACGAGGGCGCCCTGATCGCCGCCTGCTCGGGCGAGTGGACGGCGCGCAACCCGCTGCCCGACCTCGACGCCTGGGCGGCCATCGACGACCCCGACGCCCGCCTGCGGGCCGGCCTCGACGAGCTCTACGGCTGGTTCGACCGCACCGAGCCGATGGTCGAGCAGATCGGGCGCGACGTCGCCGTCGTGGAGGCCCTGCGCGACCCGGTGGCCCGCTTCGGCGAGTGGTTCGGCGCCGCGGCGGGGGTCCTGGCCGCCGGGCGGCCCGAGGCCGGCGGCCGCACCGCGGCCGCCCTCGCCCACGCCGTCGCGTTCGACACCTGGCGCTCGCTCGTGCGCCGCCAGGGGCTGTCGCGCGACGGCGCGGTCGAGCTGATGGCGCGGCTGGCCGCCTGCGCGGCCGGCCCGGGCTAGGGGGCCGCCAGCAGCTCCTCTTCGGCGATCGCCGCGAGCGGCTCGGGCCGGCCGGTCACGTTCCAGATCACGGCGCAGAGCGTCTCGAACCGCACCTGATCGTCGTGGCGCTGTGCCTTGGTCTTCTTCCTGATCCTGCCGTCTGCGGCGACGGCCGTCTCGGCCGACAGCTCGCGGCGGGCCTCGTCCAGCATCCAGCGGACGGTGTCGAGGGGGTCGTAGGCGGGCGGGTGCGTCATCGGCTCTCCCGAGGGGTCGCGGTGGGGGGCGCGTCCGGGAGCGCGCGTTCGGGCCTCGCCGGCCCGCCGGAAAATTATCCCGCCCCGCCCGGCCGCGCCAGCGCGGCGGACGGGGCGGCGGCCTCAGACCTCGGGCTCGTCCTCGTCGTCGACCTCGTCCGGCTCGTCGACGTCCTCGAGCGAGATCTCCTCGATCTCGTCGGGATCGTCGATGACCAGCGCCTCGGCCTCGACCTCGACCGGCTCCACGTCGGCGTCGGTCGACTCCTCCGCGACGGCCTCGTCGGCGGCCGGGTCGGCCTCGAGCACCTGCGCCAGCGCCGGGGTGACCGCCACGTCGGCGTCGTCGCCCTCCAGGGCGACGTCCTCGTCCTCGGCCAGGCCCTCGATCAGGAGCGGGTCGGTCTCCAGCTCCTCGATCTCGAGGAGCTCGGCCTCGTCGGCGCGGCCCTCCGGGTCCCAGCGCACGCGCACCTCGCCGTCGAGGATCTCGGCCTCCGAAAGGGCAACCGGGTCGCGAGAGGTCAGCTCGCCCGGCGCCGGCGGCGGCGCGGCCTCCGCCCGCAGCTCCGCCGGGTCGGCGGTGAGCCACAGGGTGATCTGGCGAGCGCGCTTGGCGACCGCGTGGACCAGCGCGTAGCGCGATCCGTCCACATGTGTGAGGGCCTGATCCAAGCGACGTCCGTACAGCATCCAACCTCCCCGAGAGTCCATAGGCACCCGTGAAACCGACTCGCCATACTAGCGCCCGCGGTCGATGGACGACCTCGCCACGTCTGGCGTCAGGAGGCTCTCGTACATGCTGGTGCTCACCCGCAAGGCGAACCAGAGCATCATGATCGGTGACGACATCGAGGTCTCGGTCCTCTCGATCCTCGGCGAGAAGGTGCGCCTCGGCATCCAGGCGCCGCGCCGCGTCCCCGTCTTCCGCAAGGAGGTCTTCCTCGAGATCCAGGCCCAGAGCCTGGAGGCGGCCGAGGAGGCCCAGAAGGCGTTCGTGCAGCTCGGCGAGGCGGACGAGGCGGCCCGCTAGCCCTCGCCGCGCGGCCGCCGGAGACGCGCCGGACCCCTCCCGCGCGCTGGCCTATGATGCGCCCTCCCGGGGTGGCGCGGGGCGGCGTCGCCGGCTGACGAGCGCGCTCTGCTGCGCGACGGGGAGATCCGCATGAAGCTCCACCAGGTCGACGTCCACCCCGCGCTGCCCGAGCGCCTCGCCTGGCTCGGCGAGATCGCGCGCAACGTCTGGACCTCGTGGAACCCCGAGGCGCAGGAGCTGTTCGCCCGCCTCGACCCGGAGGCCTGGGAGGCGCTCTCCCAGAACCCGGTCGCCCTGCTGCGGCGCCTGCCCCAGGAGCGCCTGGACGCGGCGGCGGCCGACGAGAGCTTCGTCGCCATGGTCGCGCGGGTCGCGCGCCGGCTGGACGCCTACGCGAACGACCCCGGCTGGTTCCCCGGCGCGCACCCCGAGGCGCAGCGCATGCGGGTGGCCTACTTCTCGCTCGAGTTCGGCCTCGACGCGGGCATCCCGCTCTACTCGGGCGGCCTCGGCATCCTGGCCGGCGACCACCTGAAGTCGGCCTCCGACCTGGGCGTGCCGCTGGCGGGGGTGGGGCTGCTCTACCGGGGCGGCTACTTCCGCCAGTCGCTGGGCCCGGACGGCGGCCAGCGGGAGCGCTACCCCGCCACCGACTGGGGCGATCTGCCGCTGGCCGACCAGCCGGGCCCCGACGGGCGGCCCGTGGTGGTCGAGGTGCAGATCGGCGACGACCTCGTCCGGGCGGCCCTGCGCCGCATCCAGGTGGGCCGCGTGCCCCTGCTGCTGCTGGACGCCGACATCGACGGCAACGCCTCCGAGGCCCGCGACATCACCGGCGTGCTCTACGGCGGCGACCGCGAGATGCGGATCCGCCAGGAGATCCTGCTGGGGGTCGGCGGCGTGCGCGCCCTCGCGGCGGCGGGGATCGCGCCGACCGTCTTCCATATGAACGAGGGCCACTCGGCCCTGCTCGCCCTCGAGCGGATCCGGGCGATGATCGACGACGAGGGCATGGACGCGCCGGAGGCGCGCGAGCGCGTGCTGGCGTCGACCGCCTTCACCACCCACACGCCCGTCCCGGCCGGCAACGAGAGCTTCGACCAGGACCTCGCCCGCCGCTACCTCGAGCCCCTGGCCGAGGGCGCCGGGATGGAGTGGGACGAGCTGGCGGCCCTGGCCACCGCGCCCGGCGCCGAGGACGGCGCCTTCGGCCTGACGCCGCTGGCCCTGCGCACCTCCGGCTTCGCGAACGGCGTCGCGGCCCTCCACGGCGACACCTCGCGGCGCATGTGGCGCGGCCTCTGGCCCGACCTGCCGGTCGACGAAGTGCCGATCCACAGCATCACGAACGGCATCCACACCGGCAGCTGGCTCAGCCGCGAGATGCACGAGCTGCTCGAGCGCTACATCGGCCCCGGCCTGCGCGAGCGGCCCGAGGACCCGGCCGTCTGGGAGGGCGCCGACGCCATCCCCGGCGGCGAGCTGTGGCGGGTGCACGAGCTGCGCCGCGAGCGCCTGGTGCTGTTCGCCCGCGAGCGCCTGCTGGCCCAGTGGGGCCGCCAGGGCTCGCGCCTTGCCAGCCGGGCGGCGGAGGACGCGCTGCGCCCCGACGCCCTGACGATCTGCTTCGCCCGCCGCTTCGCGACGTACAAGCGCGCGAACCTGCTCTTCCGCGACCCGGAGCGGCTGACCGCGCTGCTCGGCGACGACCGGCGTCCGGTGCAGCTGATCATCGCCGGCAAGGCCCACCCCGCCGACGGCCCCGGCAAGGACGTGCTGCGCGACGTCGTGAGGGAGTCCCAGCGCCCGCTGCTGCGCGACCGCATCGTCTTCCTCGAGGACTACGACATGCACGTGGCGCGCTACCTCGTGCAGGGCGCCGACGTCTGGCTGAACGTGCCCCGGCGGCCGCTCGAGGCCTCGGGCACCAGCGGCATGAAGGCCGCGGTGAACGGCGCCCTGAACCTCTCCGTGCTGGACGGCTGGTGGGCCGAGGGCTACGCGCCCGACGCCGGCTGGGCGATCGGCTCGGGCGAGCAGTACGAGGACCCCGAGGAGAACGACGCCGTCGAGGCCGAGGCGCTCTACACCCTGCTCGAGCGCGAGGTGATCCCGCTGTTCTTCCAGCGCGACTCCTCGGGCCGCCCGCGGGAGTGGACGGCGATGATGACCGCGGCGATCCGCCGCCTCGGGGCCGCGTTCACGACCGGCCGCATGGTGCGCGAGTACGCCGAGCGCGCCTACCTCCCGGCCCACCGCGAGGCCGTCGCGCTTGCCGCCGCCGGCGGCGCCCCGGCCCGTGAGCTGGCCCGCTGGCGCGAGCGCATGCGGGCCGCCTGGCCCGGCGTCGCGGTGCGCAGCGCGGTGGCCGCGAACGGCCCCGTCGCCGTGGGGTCGGAGGTCCAGGTCGACGCGCTCGTGCGGCTCGGCGGCCTCGCGGTCGACGACGTCGCGGTCGAGGTGGTCGCCGGCGACCCGGACGGCGAGGGCGGGCTGTCGCCGCGGATCGTGGTCCCGGCCGCCCACCGGGGCGCCGCGGGCGGGGAGGAGCGCTTCGTCGCCGAGGTGCCGGCGATCGAGAGCGGGCGCATGGCGGTGGCGTCGCGGGTCGTCCCGGTGCGCCCGAACGGCGGCGGCGCCGACCCGGCCTTCCTGATCGCCTGGGAGCCCGACTGACGCAGTGTCTCACCCCCTCGACGGCCGATTGACCCTCTGCCCGCCGCGTGAAAACCTAGCGGCCCACTTCGCAACAATCGTCACGACTGGGAGAGGTGCGTCATGCGCGTCAAGGACGCGATGAGCGCGATCAGCGCGATCGTGGGCCCGGAGCACACGCTCCAGCAGGCGGCGGTGCGGATGGTCCAGAACCGGACCGGCGCGGCCGTGGTGCTCGACCACACGCTCCCCGGGCCGGGCGTCGTGACCGAGCGCGACCTGCTGCGGGCGGTGGCCGCGGGCGATGACCCGGGGCGGACGCTGGTCGAGGAGCGCATGACCCACCACGTGGTGACGGCCGCGCCCGAGTGGCCGATCGTCGACGCCGCGACCGTCATGGTCAAGCACGGCGTGCGCCACGTGCTGGTGTTCGAGGGGTCGGAGCTGGTCGGCATCCTGTCGATGCGCGACGTGGTGCGGGTCGGCGGGCTGGCCCCGCTGGCCGAGGCGGCCGCCGAGGAGGCGCGGGCCTAGCTCACGCGCCGATGTGCGGGTCGGGCGAGAGCTCGATCCGCACCGTCGTGCCGTCCGGCCCGGAGCTGATCGCCACCAGGTCGGTCAGCTGGCGGATGATCCAGAGGCCGCGGCCGCGTTGCCCGAGCGGCGGCGGCGGGTGGGTCTTCCAGACCCGCGCCCGGTCGAAGCCGGTGCCGGCGTCGGAGACCTCGACGATCAGGCGGCCGTCGGCCCACGCCCTGACCTCGATCGGCGGCCGGCCGTGCTCCTGGGCGTTCGCGATCACCTCGTCGAGGGCCAGGACCAGATCGCCGGCGCGCTCGGCGAAGCCGTGCTCGACGGCGAGGTCGCGCAGTGCGGAGCGCACCACGACGATCTCGGCGGGATCGTCGCCCAGCGCGGCGCGGTAGCGCTCTTCCTCCACCCCTGCTCGGCCCTTCGCGATCGGCGGTCGCCCCCTGGTCGCCCGCGATTATCGGGGGACAGTAGCGATCGCCTCGGATCGCGCAGCCTCGCCGGGTGCGGCATGGGCGGCGCGGCGCCCTGACATCGCCTGGCCGATGGCGTGGCCTTCGGGTAGCCTCACACGGCTTCTACGCCAACCCGTTGTCCACGGAGGCCCCGCGCATGACCCGTCGGCTCGCCCTTCTGCTCATCCTTGGTGTGGTGCCCATCGCGCTCGTCGGGGCCGCCTGCGGCTCGGACGACGGCGCCGACGTGCGATCGTCGACGGCTGGATCGGCCTCCGGGAACTCGGGGTCACCCTCGAACCCCGACTCGGCCTCGGGCTCGGCCTCGGGGACCGGGCTATCGCTCGAGGACACCCAGACGGCGGGCGGCGGCAACGCGGTCGTCGCGCAGGGCGTGCTGGCGTACGGCGACTACGTCGCCGACCAGGTCGACGACACCATCGCCAGGACCAAGGTCTTCACGAACGCGGTGCGGGCGGGGAACCTGCAGGCGGCCCGGGCCGCGTACGCGCCCAGCCGCGAGGGCTGGGAGCGCATCGAGCCGATCGCCGGCCTGGTCGAGGAGATCGACGGCGCCGTGGACTCGCGCGTTGACGACTTCGCGGGACCGAACGACCCCACCTTCACCGGCTGGCACCGGCTCGAGTACCTGCTCTGGAAGAAGAACACCACCGAGGGCGGGGCCGCATTCGCCGACCGGCTCGACGCCGACCTGCAGAGGCTGAAGTCGGGGCTCGAGACGCTCGAGATCCCGCCGGCGGCCGTCGCGCTCGGCGCCTCCGACCTGATCGAGGAGGTCTCCGAGGGCAAGATCACCGGCGAGGAGGACCGCTACTCCAAGACCGACCTCTGGGACTTCAACGCGAACGTGCAGGGCGCGGAGCAGGTCGTCACCGTCCTGACCCCCGCCCTCGAGGACGCCGACCCCGAGCTGCTCTCCCGCATCCAGGCGGGGTTCAAGGAGCTTGAGGCGAGCCTCGCGCCGCTGAAGACGAGCAACGGGTGGGTGCTCTTCTGCCAGCAGAACGACGAGTTCCCCTCCAACCTGTGCCCCAAGCCGACGGTCACCCAGGCCCAGATCGACCGGATGAAGGCCCAGCTGGCGGGGCTGTCGGAGGACCTCGCGCTCGTGCCGGGAGCCCTCGGCCTCTCGTGAAGCGTGGCGGCATCTCGCGGCGCGCGTTCCTCGCCGGGGCGGGCGGCGCGGCGGTGGGCGGCGGCCTCCTGGCCGCCGCCGCCTGCGGGGACGGCCAGGAAGCCGACGGGGGCGCCCCCGGCGCGCGCTTCGTGCCGTTCGCCGGCCCCCACCAGGCCGGCATCACGCTCGAGCCGGCGCCGGCGACCGGGCTGATGGCCTCCTTCACCGTGCTCGCGCGCGACCGGGCGGAGCTGGCCGAGCTGCTGCGCGAGCTCACGGACGAGATCGCCGGCCTCATGGAGGGGCGGCCGCCCGAGACGCGCGACCCCGCCTTCCCGCCGACCGACTCCGGCCTGCTGGGTCCGAACCCGGCGCCCGACGACCTCGCGGTGGTCGTCAGCGTCGGCGCGTCGCTGTTCGACGAGCGCTACGGGCTCGCTCCGCGCCGCCCGCGCGAGCTCGTGACCATGCCCTTCGTCTCGAACGACCGCCTCGACCCCGAGCGCAGCCACGGCGACCTGCTGTTGAGCATCGAGGCCGAGCACCCCGACACGGTGCTCTTCGCGCTGCGCCAGCTCATGCGCCGCACCCGCAGCACCCTGGTGCTGCGCTGGGTGCTCGACGGCTTCACCCGCCGCGGCAGCACCGCCGCCCGCTCCACCGGCTCGCCGCGCAACCTGATGGGCTTCATCGACGGCACGGCCAACCTCGACGCGGGCGCCGGCACGACCATGGACCGCTACGTCTGGGTGGCCGGGGGCGACGGCGAGCCGTCGTGGGCCGTGGGCGGGTCGTACCACGTGGTGCGGGTGATCCGCATGCTCGTTGAGTTCTGGGACCGCACGCCGCTCTCGGAGCAGGAGCACATCATGGGGCGCGAGAAGGTCAGCGGCGCGCCCCTCGGCATGGAGCACGAGACCGACGTGCCCGACTACGCGGCCGACCCGAAGGGCGCCGCGATCCCGCTCGACGCCCACATCCGGCTGGCCAACCCGCGCACGCCCGAGACGGCCGGCAGCCTCATCCTGCGCCGCGGCTTCTCGTACGCCCGCGGCTACGACCGCGCCGGCCGCCTCGACCAGGGCCTGGCGTTCGTCTGCTACCAGCGGAGCCTGGAGACGGGCTTCATGGCCGTGCAGGCGCGCCTGAACGGCGAGCCGCTCGAGGAGTACATCCTCCCCGAGGGCGGCGGCTTCTTCTTCGCCCTGCCGGGCGCCGAGCCGGGGACGTTCCTCGGCCAGGCGCTGGTCGCCTAGCGCGGCGCTCCCCGGCCAGCACCGGCCGCACCCGCGCCAGGGGCGGCGCAGGGGGCCTGCCGCTAGGATGCGCCGGTCCGGCGGGCGAGCGGGGTGTCGAGTTGAGAGCGATCCGGATCGGCGGCACGGTCATCGCGGCCCTGGCGTGCGCCGCGGCGGCGCTGCCGGCGCTCGCCGCGGCCCAGACGCCGGTCCCGCCGACGACCCCGGTCCCGCCCGCGCTGCCGCCCGGCGTGGTCGCCGCCGGCGTGAACATCGGCGGCGTCCAGGTCGGCGGCCTCACCCGCGACGCGGCCCGCGACGCCGTGATCGCCCAGTACGTCGCGCCGCGCCGAGCCAAGCTGCCGGTCACCTTCCGCGGCCGCACGCTGGCGATCGACCCGCTCACGGTGGGCTACGTGGCCGACGTCGACTACGCGCTCGACGGCGCGCTGCTGTTCGGCCGCTCCAAGGCCGTGCCGCCCGAGGGCGCGAGCGTGCCGCTGCGCCAGAAGGTGAACCGCAAGCGCCTGCGGGCGCTGATCTCCCTGCGGGCGTCGAAGAACGACATCCCGGCGAAGGACGCCACGCTGAGCTTCAGCGGCGCCAACCCGGTGGTCTCCAAGCCGCGCGTCGGCATCGCGATCGACGTCCCGAAGGCGGCGAAGGCGGTCGAGCAGGGCCTGCTGGTCCGCGACCGGCCCGCCGTCGCGCTGCCCTCCACGCGGGTGCTCCCGGCGGTCACCTCGGTCGGGCCGGCGGTCATCATCCAGCGCAACGCCTACCGGCTCACGCTGTGGCGCGCGGGCAAGCGCCAGACCTTCTCGATCGCGGTGGGCCAACCGGCCTTCCCGACGCCCAGCGGCCTGTACCACATCGTCACCAAGCAGACGAACCCGACCTGGTTCCCGCCCAGCTCGCCCTGGGCCGCCGGGCTCGGCCCCGTGCCCCCGGGCGTCGACAACCCCCTTGGGACCCGCTGGATGGGCACCTCGGCCCCGGCCATCGGCATCCACGGCACCCCGATCGCCAGCTCCATCGGCACCGCCGCCAGCCACGGCTGCATCCGCATGCGGATCTCGGACGCCGAGTACCTCTACGATCAGATCGACGTCGGGACGCCGGTCAAGATCGTGTAACGGGGGCTACGCGGCCCCGTTCAGTTGAGCCTGTAGGCGCGCGGCCGCCGCGGGCGGCATGAGGGCGCGCACCCGCGTCCCCGCCTCGGTGGCCTCCTGCTCGACCTCGCGCCCGTCGCTGTAGACGGCCGCGATCAGCCCGGCCATCGCGTAGGGGATCGTCAGGTCGATCGGGGTCAGGCGCGACCGGGCGGCGTCGGCGAGGCGGACGCGGAGGTCGTCGAGGCCCTCGCCCGTGGCCGCGGAGACCAGGACCGCGGCCGGCTCGCGGTTGGCGAGCGCGGCGCGCGCGTCGGCGTCGACGAGGTCCGCCTTGTTCAGCACCAGCAGCCGGGGGACCTCGGCGGCGCCGATCTCGTCGAGCACCTCCGCGACGGCGCGGGCCTGGCCGGCGCGGCGCGCCTCGGGCTCGGCGGCGTCGGCGACGTGGAGGATCAGGTCTGCGTCGCGGACCTCCTCCAGGGTCGCCGAGAAGGCGGTCACCAGCTGGTGGGGCAGGTTGCGGATGAACCCGACCGTGTCCGACAGCAGCAGCTCGTGGCCGTCGGCCCCGAGGCGCCGGGTGGTGGGGTCGAGGGTCTCGAAGAGGGCGTCGTCGGCGCGGACGCCGGCGTCGGTGAGGGCGTTCATCAGGCTCGACTTGCCGGCGTTGGTGTAGCCGGCGAGGGCGACGCGGGGGAGGGCGGCGGCGACCCGGCGCTCGCGCTGGGTCTCGCGCGAGCGGGCGACGTCGCGCAGCCGGCGGCGCAGGGTGGCCATGCGGGTGCGCACCAGGCGCCGGTCGGACTCGAGCTGGGTCTCGCCCGGGCCCCTCGTGCCCACGCCGCCGCCCAGCCGCTCGAGGTGCTGCCAGAGGCCCTCCTGGCGGGCGTAGGAGTACTCGAGCTGGGCGAGCTCGACCTGCAGCTTGCCCTCGGCCGACCGGGCGTGCTGGGCGAAGATGTCGAGGATCACGGCGGTGCGGTCCACCACCCGGGTCTTCAGGCGGTCCTCCAGCGACCGTTGCTGGCCGGGGCTCAGCGGGCCCTCGGCGGCCACCAGGTCGGGCGCCAGGCGCTCCACGGCGGCCTTCAGGTCCTCCAGCCGCCCGCGGCCGAGGTAGGTGCGCGGGACCGGCTGCTCGCGGCGCTGGACCAGCGTCTCGACCACCTCCGCCCCCGCGGTGCGCAGGAGCTCCTCGAACTCGGCCAGGCGGTCGCCCTCCTCGGCGTCGCCGGGGAGCGAGGCGATGACGATGGCGCGCTCGGGGCCGCGCCGGTCGAGCTCGTCCTCGGGGCGGGCGGCCGAGCCGCGGTAGGTGCGCTGGAGTTCCGGCATCGCCCAATGATGCCCGCAAACCGGCGCGGCCGTGCAAGCCTCGGCGGCCGGCAGGTGTGCCAATTGGCCGATGCCCCTTCGGCCAATTGGCACATCGGCGCCGGCGCGCTTCCGGTCCGGGCCCGACTGCGTAGCATCAGCCCGGTGATCTCAGGCGATCCCCCCCAGGGCCTGGACGACGCCCCGGACTGGTACCGCGACGCGGTCATCTACGAGCTGCACGTCCGCTCGTTCAGCGACCTCAGCGGCGACGGGATCGGCGACTTCCAGGGCCTGATCTCGAAGCTGGACTACCTCCAGGACCTCGGCGTCACGGCGATCTGGCTGCTGCCGTTCTACCCCTCGCCGCTCCGCGACGACGGCTACGACATCGCCGACTACCGCTCGGTCAACCCGGCCTACGGCTCGATGCGCGACGTCGCCCAGCTCATCCGCCGCGCGCACGACCGCGGCCTGCGCGTGATCACCGAGCTGGTGCTGAACCACACCTCCGACCAGCACCCCTGGTTCCAGCGCGCCCGCCGCTCGCCGCCCGGCAGCCGCTGGCGCAACTTCTACGTCTGGAGCGACACCCCCGACCGCTACCGCGACGCGCGGATCATCTTCTCCGACTTCGAGTCGTCGAACTGGTCGTGGGACCCGGTGGCGGAGCAGTACTACTGGCACCGCTTCTACTCGCACCAGCCGGACCTCAACTTCGACAGCGCCGACGTCCGGCGGGCGCTCTTCTCGATGGTCGACCACTGGTTCCGGATCGGCGTCGACGGCTTGCGCCTGGACGCCGTGCCGTACCTCTACGAGCGCTCCGGCACCATCTGCGAGAACCTCCCCGAGACGCACGCGTTCCTCAAGGACCTGCGCCGGCACGTGGACGAGCGCTTCCCCAACCGGATGCTGCTCGCCGAGGCGAACCAGTGGCCCGAGGACGCCGCCGAGTACTTCGGCGAGGCCGACGAGTGCCACATGGCCTTCCACTTCCCCCTGATGCCGCGGCTCTTCATGGCGATCCAGATGGAGGACCGCTTCCCGATCATCGACATCCTCCAGCAGACGCCGGAGATCCCCGAGGGGTGCCAGTGGGCGCTCTTCCTGCGCAACCACGACGAGCTCACGCTCGAGATGGTCACCGACGAGGAGCGCGACTACATGTACCGGGTCTACGCGCACGAGCGCGAGGCCCGCATCAACCTGGGCATCCGCCGCCGCCTCGCCCCCCTCCTGGGCAACGACCGCACCAAGATCGAGCTGATGAACGGCCTGCTGCTGTCGCTGCCCGGCACGCCGGTCATCTACTACGGCGACGAGATCGGGATGGGCGACAACATCTACCTCGGCGACCGCGACGGCGTGCGCACGCCGATGCAGTGGAGCGGCGACCGCAACGCGGGCTTCTCGCGCGCCAACCCGCAGCGGCTCTACCTGCCGCCGATCATCGACCCCGAGTTCCACTACGAGACCGTCAACGTCGAGACCCAGGCCACGAACGGCGGCTCGCTGCTCTGGTGGATGCGGCGCATGCTGGCGCTGCGCAAGCGCTACCAGGTGTTCGGGCGGGGGAGCCTGGCGTTCCTGCACCCCGAGAACCGCCGCGTGCTCGCCTACGTGCGCGGGGACGGCGAGCAGAACGTCCTGATCGTCGCCAACCTGTCCCGCTTCGCCCAGTTCGTGGAGCTCGACCTCTCCCGCTTCAAGGGCTCCGAGCCGGTCGAGCTGTTCGGCCAGACCCACTTCCCGCCGATCGGCGAGCTGCCCTACCTGCTGACGCTGGGGCCCCACGCCGTCTACTGGCTCGCCATCGAGGGGCCGCGCGAGGAGGCGCCGACGCGCGACGGCGAGCCCGGCATGCCGGCCATCTCCGGGGCGGCCTCGATCGAGGCGGTGGTCGCCGGGCGCGGCCGGGCCGAGCTCGAGCGGGCCCTGGCCGGCTTCCTGCCCACGAGGCGCTGGTTCGCGGGCAAGGCGCGGCGGATCCGCTCGGTCAGCGTCACCGACGCGCTGCCGCTCGCCGGGACCCGCTCGACCCTGCCCGCCCGCGTGGTGATCGCGCGGGTGGAGTTCAACGAGGGCGAGCCCGAGACCTACGCGATGCCCCTCATCCTGCTGGAGGGCGAGCGCGCCGAGCGCCTGGTGGCCGACACGCCCCGCGCCGTGGTCGCCCGGGCCGACCGCCGCGGCGAGACCGCCGTGATCGCCGAGGCCCTGATCGACCCCGAGGTCTGCCGGGCGCTACTCGACGCCGTGCGCCGCCGCCGGCGCCTGCGCGGGAGCGACGGCGGCCGCCTCTCGGGGCGGCCCTCCCCGGCGCTCAGCGAGGTGCTCGACGGCGAGGAGCCGCCCGAGCCGTCGATCTTCCGCGCGGAGCAGAGCAACACCTCGGTGATCTTCGGCCAGTCGCTGATCCTCAAGCTCTTCCGGCGCGTGGAGGACGGCATCAACCCCGACCTCGAGCTGGGGCGCTACCTGGTCGAGCGGGCCCACTTCACCCACACGCCCCGGGTCGCGGGGGCCCTCGAGTACCAGCAGGACGGCGGCGAGCCCGCCACCCTGGCGATCCTGCACGAGTTCGTCCCCAACGAGGGCGACGCCTGGCAGTACACCCTCGACGCCCTGGGGCGGTTCTACGAGGAGGTCGTCACCGACCGCATCGGCCCCGGCGCGGCGCCGCCCCCCGAGCCGGCGGCCGAGGGCCTGCTCGCCCGCGCCCGCGGCGAGATCCCCGAGGAGGTGGACGAGGTCGTCGGCTCCTACCTCCAGTCGGCCGAGCTCATGGGTCGGCGGCTCGCCGAGCTGCACGCCGCGCTTGCCGGCGACGGCAGCGACTCGGCGCTGGCGGCGGAGCCGATCACGCCGCACTACCAGCGCTCCGTCTACCAGTCGGCGCGCAACCTGACCGGCCGCACCATGCAGCTGCTGCGCCGCACGCTGCCGACGCTGGGCGAGCGCGAGCGCGCCGAGGCAGAAGAGCTGCTGGCGCGCGAGGGCGACGTCCTGCGCCGCTTCTCGGCGCTGCTCGACCGGCGGGTCCGCGCATCGCGCATCCGCATCCACGGCGACCTGCACCTGGGCCAGGTGCTCTTCACCGGGCGCGACTTCCTGATCATCGACTTCGAGGGTGAGCCCTCGCGCTCGCTCACCGAGCGGCGGGTCAAGCGGACGCCCCTGCGGGACGTCGCCGGCATGCTGCGCTCGTTCGACTACGCGACCGTCACCGCCCTGCTCGACGCCGTCGCCCGCGGCCTGGTCGACGGCGACTCGGACGCCGCCCGCGAGCTCGACGCGTGGGGGCGCCACTGGAACGAGGGGGTCTCCACCGCCTTCCTCGGCGCCTACCTCGAGGCCGCCGGCGACGCCCCCTGGATCCCCGCCGACGAGGGCAGCCTCGCCCTGGTGCTCGACACGGCCCTGCTCGAGAAGGCCGTCTACGAGCTCGCCTACGAGCTCAACAACCGCCCGGACTGGGTGCCCGTCCCGCTGCGCGGCATCCGCGACCTGCTGGATGGCGGGGTGGAGGGCGCCGCTCGATGAGCACGACGGGTGAGCCGCCGGTCGCGCGGCGGGAGATGCTCGAGCTGCTCGCGCGCGGCCTCCTCACCCAGGCCGTGGTGGTGGCGGCACGGCTCGGAATCGCCGACCTCGTGGCCGACGGCCCCCGCAGCGCCGCGGAGCTCGCCGAGGAGACCGGCACCCGGCCCGACGCCCTCGCGCGCCTGCTGCGGGCGCTCGTCGCATTGGGCGTGCTCGCGCGCGCGGACGACGGGCGCCTGTCGGCGACGCCGCTCTCGCGCGCTCTCGAGGACGGCCCGGGGTCGATCCGGGCGCTCGCGGCGTTCGTCGGCGCGGTCACCTGGCGCCCGTGGGGCGCGCTCGGCCACAGCGTCGCCAGCGGGGAGCCGGCCTTCCGCCACGAGTACGGGGAAGGCCTCTTCGAGCATCTCGGCCACCACCCCGAGGCGGCGCGCATCTTCCAGGCCTGGATGACCGAGCAGTCCCGGCTCGAGGCGGACGCCCTGCTCGGGGTCATCGACCTGACGGGGGTGGAGCGACTGGTCGACGTCGGCGGCGGCCGTGGCACGCTGCTGGCGGCCCTGCTGGAGGCGAACCCCGGCCTTCGCGGCGCGCTGTACGACCTGCCGGAGGTCGCCTCGACGGCCGAGGCGCTCGCCGCGCCGGGCATTGCCGATCGCGCCGAGGCGGTGGGCGGGGACTTCTTCGAGTCGGTCCCCGGGGGCGCCGACCGCTACATCCTGAAGCTCGTCATCCACGACTGGGACGACGAGCGGGCCATCCGGATCCTCGACTCCGTGCGGCGGGCGATCCCGTCCCGCGGCCGCCTGCTCCTCGTGGAGCACCTGCTGCCCGAGGGGGACGGCTACGACCACGCCGTCTGGCTCGACCTCAACATGCTGGTGATGACGGACGGGGGTCGCGAGCGGACCGTCGCCGAGTACCGCGACCTCCTCGCCCGGGCGGGCTTCCGGTTGACCCGAGTCGTCCCGACGTCCGGCCCCATGAGCGTGATCGAGGCCGCCCCAAGCCCGTAGGGAGCCGGGGCCGCTCAGGGCCTCGGGAACCACTCCCGGGGTGACGGCCAGAGGTGGCGGTCGGCGAGCACGTTCAGCGCCCGCCGCGCCTGGACGAAGCGCTCGGCCACCGCCTCGAGCAGGCGCGTCGACGCCGCCGCGGCGGGCGCCGCGCCGGCCGCCAGCCGGTACCAGCGCGGGCCCAGGTGGTCGAGCAGGCCGACGCCGCCGCGCGTCTCGAGGGCCTCGCCCAGCACCTCGCCGGCCGGCCCCGCGACGGCGGCGGCCCGGCCCAGGCGCTGCAGGTCGAGGGGGCGGAAGGCCCGCGAGGCGGTGTGGTCGGGGAAGACCCCTGCCAGGAACAGCGACAGGTCGCCCAGCCGCCGGTGCACGGCGGGGTGGCGCGACTCCGGCAGCACCTCGAGGGTCGCCGCCAGCCGCACCGGGTCGAGCTCGCTGAAGCGCTGGCGGCGCCAGCCGCGCGGGGTCTCGCGCCAGACGCTGCCGCTGGCGACGCGCGTGTACGAGGCCAGCAGCGCCGCCAGGAAGACGCGCCGGCGTCGGTCGTCGAGCAGCTCGCGCAGGTCGTCGCCGCCCAGCAGGGGCAGCCGCTGTCGCGGGCCGACCCACTCGGAGACGTAGGTGGCCTCGCGCAGCTCGGCCGCGACCCGCTCGACCGCGACGGCGAAGGTGAGGAACGGCGTGGTGCGCACCAGCGTCTCGCGGTCGGCCTCGGGGTCGCCGCCGCGCAGCAGCAGGTCGGCGGCGTCGGGCGAGGCCAGGACGCGGTCGGCCAGCGCGGGGTCGGCGCGGAGCAGGGCGGCGGCCTCGCCGGCGTCCAGGCCGGGCCGGCCCGCCAGCCGCGCGATCAGGACCAGGTCGCCCGGCCCCATGTGCGCGAGGTAGCCCCCGTCGCCCGTCATCGCGAGATCGTATCGCCCCCCTCGTGCGCGGCCCGCTCCAGCAGGGCCACCGGCAGCGCCCCGGCCAGGTCGGCGAGCGTCGCCTCGGACCCGAGCTCGACCCCGCGGTCGTCGAGGACGTCGCGCCAGCGGCCGCGCAGGTCCTCGGGGACGGCGATCCGGCCGGGGCCGCCCGGCCGCAGCGGCATCGCCGCGATGACCGCGTCGCCGCGGGCGAAGGCGAAGGCGTCGTTGCCGGCGTCGAGCGGCCGGTAGCCGCCCTCGAAGGCGTCGGCCCGCCGCCCGCGCAGGTCGAGAGCGCGGTGGATCAGGAACAGCTTCGCCGTCTCGCGCGTGGGCGGCTCGCCGGCGATCAGCCCCGCCAGCAGGCGCCGGCGCCGCTCCCAGTCCACGGGCCGGCGGTTGTCCGGATCGACCAGCGACCGGCACCACAGCTCGTCGCCCTGGTAGAGGTCGGGGACCCCGGGGGCCGTCAGCTTCAGCAGCGTCTGGCCGAGGGCGGCCGCCTCGCCGCGCCGGGCGACCTCGGCGACGAACGCCTCGAGCTCGGCGAGGAACGCCTCCGAGCGGTAGAGCCCGGCGATGAAGCGGCGCACCGCGCGCTCGTGCTCCTCGTCCGGGTCGGCCCAGTCCGTGGTGAGCTTCGCCTCGCGCATCGCCTTGACC
>DATLLV010000039.1:0-3122 GCA_035537655.1 Miltoncostaeaceae bacterium | reverse complement strand
GTCTTGGGGTGGGCCCGCTCGGGAGGGGCGGGGCCGTCGCAGACGGCGCCGCCCGGCGCCGTGATCGCGACCGGCGCGGTGCCGCCGCCCTGACCGCCCGAGCCGCCGCCGCAGGCCGTCGCCGTCGCCAGCGTGGCCGCGAGGGCCAGCGCGCCGGCGAGCCGGCGGAGCCCGGGCCGCGCGGGGCGCATCAGGCCGGGACCGGCGGGTGCGACTGCGCTGGGCGCGCGCGCTCGAGCTCGCGCAGGCGGAAGTAGGTGAGCGTCCAGGCGACCGCCGCGAAGGGCGCCGCCAGGCTGTTGCCGATCGCGGGCTGCAGGAAGCCGCGCGCGGCGTCGCCCAGCGGCGTGAGCGCGATGCCGAGCGCCAGGTTGAACGCCAGCAGGATCAGGAGCGTCAGCACGGCGACGCCGAAGACGGGCCATCCGGTGCCGCTCACCAGCCGGCGGCTGCGGCCGAAGCAGTCCAGCACGCCGCGGCCCTCGAGCATGATCACCGGCCCGAGCACGAGCCACCAGGTCAGCAGCACCAGGCCGGGGATGATCAGCAGCGCGAGCCCGATGAGGATGCCGAGCGCGGCCAGGAAGCCCGCGCCCGCGAGCACGCCCAGGCGGTCGCCCGCGTGGCGCAGCGTGCCGCCCACGCTCATGTCGGCGCGGCCGTCGCGGACGTCCTCCACCGCCTTCACCAGAGCGCCCTGCACGAGGAAGATCGCCGCCAGGCCCACGACGTTGGCAACGACGACCCCCGGCCAGCCCGCCAGCGCGAGCAGCGCCGAGACCGCCCCGATCGGCACGTAGATGACCGCCGCGATGGTGATCAGGTGCTGCCAGTGGGCCCGGTAGAGCGCCCAGGTGCGGGACATGATGTCGCCCGGGTCCATGCTGGCCCCGATGCTACGCGCTGCCCCAGGGCGCCTACAGGGTTCAGGTGCGGATCCCCACCCCGCGGATGAAGGTCACCCAGGCCCAGATGAGCATGGCGGCGGCCAGCCCGAGGGTGATGCCGAGGGAGAGCGCGACGGGCACCTCGGAGCTTCCCAGCGTGCCGTGCCGGGCGGCCACCACCATGTAGAAGATCGGGTCGGCGTGGGTGAGCGCGCGCCACGGCTGGCTGAGGGCCTCGATCGAGTAGAAGACGCCGCCGAGGAACACCAGCGGCTGGATGACCAGGTTGCCCACCACGTTCTGCTGCTCCCAGCCCGTCGAGTGCAGCCCGACGACCGCGCCCAGCGCCGAGAAGGCGAGGCTGGTGCCGATCAGCGCCGCGGCGAGCACGAGCGGGTCCTCGACCGGGTAGTCCACGAAGATCCGTGCGGCCGCCAACGTCAGGCCGCCGATCAGCAGGCTGCGCGCCACGCCGCCCGCCAGGTAGCCCAGCAGCAGCTGGGTCGGCCCCATCGGGCTGCTGGCCGGGTCCTCGATGAAGCCGTCGTTGCGCGCCTGGTAGATCGAGGTCGCGTTGTTGCCGAAGGCCGACGTGGCCACGCCCATCAGCACCAGCCCGGGGACGATGAACTGCTCGTAGGGGAAGCCGTCGATCACGCGGATGCTGTTCCCGAGCGCGACGCCGAAGACCACGATGAACAGGACCGCCGCGACGACCGGCGGCACGATGGTCTGGGTCCAGAGGCGCAGCACCCGCAGCACCTCGCGCTCGGCCAGGGCGGCGAGGCCGCGCCAGCGCGGGGCGGCGAGCGGGGCGGTCGTCACCGGCCCACGAGCTGCAGGTAGACGTCCTCCAGGCGGGCGGCGCCGAAGCGCTCGCGCAGGTCTGACGGGGGCCCGTCGGCGACGATGCGCCCGCCCCGGATGAAGGCCACCCGCTCGCAGAGCGCCTCGGCCTCCTCGATGTAGTGCGTGGTCAGCAGGATCGTGCTGCCGTCCGCGTGGAGCGAGCGGATGTACGCCCACAGGTCGTAGCGCAGCTCGAGGTCGACGCCGGCGGTGGGCTCGTCGAGGATCACCAGCCGCGGCCGGTGGAGGAGGGCCCGCGCGAGCAGCAGGCGGCGCCGCATGCCGCCCGAGAGGTGGTGGGCGTAGTCGTCGGCCTTCGCGGAGAGGTCGAACGCCATCAGCATCTCGTCGGCGCGGTGGCGCGCGTCGGCGCGGCTCATTCCGAAGTAGCGCCCGTGCAGCGTCAGCGACTCGCGCACCGGCACGAAGCGGTCGAGCGCCACCTCCTGGGGGGCGTAGCCGATCGCCCGCCGCGCCGCGGTCGCGCCCTCGCCCCAGGCCCTCCTGCCGAACACGCGGATGGCGCCGGCGTCCGGCCGGGTGAGGCCGACGACGCTGCGGATGAGGGTCGTCTTGCCGGCGCCGTTGGGCCCGAGGAGGCCGAAGAAGGAGCCCTCGGGGATCGCCAGGTCCAGACCGGCCAGCGCCTCGACCCCGCCCGGGAAGGTCTTGTGGACGCCCTCGCAGGCGAGGGCGGGGGCGCCGTCGGCGATCACGAGCGGCGAGGGTATCGCCCGGCGCCCGCCCCCGCCCGGGCGCGGGCTCAGAACCAGCCGACCGCCACGACGGCCACGGCGCAGATCAGGTGGTCCTCGCCGGGGCCGGCGTCGGTGCCGTTCGGCATGCGCAGGCCGCCCGGCTCGGCGCGCACCGTGACCCGGCCATAGGGGAACTCGGACGCGACCGCGTCGCCGTCCACGCCGTCGTGACCGGGCACGGCGACGGTGACCTCGACCCGCATGTCGGCGCGGTCGCGGCTGGGGATGAGGTCGCGGACGCCGGGCAGCGACGTGCGGCCGATGGCCTCGCGCACGGCGCGGCGGGCGGCCTTGGTCGCGTCCTCGCCGACGAGATCGACGCCCAGCCCCATCTCCAGGAAGACGGGGAAGGCGCCGCCACCTGCGGCCACCGCCGTGACCCTAGTAGGGGTTCTCCCCAGGGCCGATGCCGCCGCCGCCGCGCTTCTTCATGAAGGCGAAGACCGCCGCCGCGACGCCTCCCACGACCAGCACCGGAGTCACCACCCTCCGGAAGAACCCCTTTTTCGGCTTCGGCTCCTGCATGACCCCCTTCACGGCCCTCTGCAGCTCGGCCGCCGAGATCTCGACCTTCTCGAGGAGCTTCTTGTCGCGCTCGATGCGCCGGGCGCTCTTCTTGGGGGGCTTG
>DATLLV010000038.1:0-7300 GCA_035537655.1 Miltoncostaeaceae bacterium | reverse complement strand
GCGAGGCCGGGCGCGCCGCCCAGATCCAGCCCTCGCTCAGGACCGGTTCGCCGCGGGGGGCCCGGAGCCCTGCCCCGGGGTCGCGCGAGAGCGCGATGGCCGCGACGCCGGCGTCGAAGGCGTCCTGGCCCGCGAGCATCCGCCGGCGCGCCCCGGGGACGGCGGCGAGGGCGCCATCGGGCAGCGCGGCGACGACCGCGGCGCGGAACGCGGCTCCCCGCCCGGCGCCGGGCGGGGCGAGGGCGCGGGCCAGCATGCGGGGGAAGATCTCCACCGCCGCGGGCGCTCCCGAGGCGGTCTCGTCGAAGGGCCAGACCGCGACGCCCGCGCGGCGCAGGGCGGCCAGGTGGGGCATGCCGCGGATCGTTTGCAGCCCCACCGTCCCCGCGCCGCCGGCGTGGAAGGTCGAGCGCGCCCCGGCGGCCGCGGCGTCCGGCGACCGCTCGGTCAGGCGCAGGGGATCACGCCCGTCCAGTTCGGCCTCGGCCAGGCGCCGCACGCCCGCGCCCCAGAACGGCCGCGGCAGCTCGCGGCCCGGCAGCGCGGCCAGGGTCGCCGCGCGGGCCCAGGCCTCCTCGGCCCCGGCCAGCCCCTCGCGCCTCAGGTACCAGCGCGGCCAGGAGAAGGCGAAGTCGAGGCCCAGCAGCGTCGCCGGCTCGCCGTCGAGGGCCGCCAGCGCGGCGGCGACCGCCTCGCTGCGGTCGCGGCCGTTCGCCAGCGACCGCAGCTCGCCCGCGACGGCGGTCGCGGTCCAGATGGCGGCCCGCTGCCCGGCCGCGTCGGCCCGCCCCGACCAGTCGATCGCGATCGCCCGGCCGGGGCGGCCCGCGCCTACCCCATGCCGACCGACTGCGCCTGCTGCAGCTTCTTGCCCTCGGTCTTGAGGGCCGGCGCCACCATCACCTCGCACTTCTGGAAGCTCTGAATCGAGTCGTAGCCGCAGGTCGCCATGGCGCTGCGCAGCCCGCCGACCAGGTTGAGGGTGCCGTCGTTCTCGTGGGCGGGGCCGAGGAGGATCTCCTCGAGGCTGCCGATCGTCGACGTCTTCACCCGGGTGCCGCGCGGCAGCTGCGGGTGGAAGGTCGCCATGCCCCAGTGGAAGCCGCGGCCGGGGGCCTCCTGGGCCTTCGCCAGCGGCGAGCCGATCATGCAGGCGTCGGCGCCACAGGCGATCGCCTTGGCGAGGTCGCCCGCGTAGGCCATGCCGCCGTCGGCGATGACGTTCACGTACTGGCCGGTCTCGAGCAGGTGCTGCATGCGCGCGCCGGCGGCGTCGGCGATGGCGGTCGCCTGGGGCACGCCCACGCCGATGACCTGGCGCGTGGTGCACGCCGCGCCCGGGCCCACGCCCACCAGTACGCCGACCGCGCCCGTCCGCATGAGGTGCAGGGCGGTGTGGTACGACGCGCAGCCGCCGACGATCACGGGCACCGGCAGCTCGGAGATGAAGCGCTTCAGGTTGAGCGGCTCGGTCACCGAGGAGACGTGCTCCGCGGAGACCACGGTCCCCTGGATCACCAGGATGTCCAGGCCCGCCTCGAGCGCCACGTCGACGTAGTCGGTCACGCGCTGCGGCGTCAGGGACCCCGCCGCCACGACGCCCTGGTCCTTGATCTCCTTGATCCGGTGCGCGATCAGCTCGGGCTTGACCGGCTCGCGGTAGATCTCCTGGAGGCCCCGCGTGGCCTCGTCCGGCGGCATCCCGGCGATGCGCTCGAGCTCGGCGTCGGCCTCCTCGTAGCGGGTCTGGATACCCTCCAGGTTGAGGACGCCGAGGCCGCCGAGCTTGCCGATGATCCCGGCGCTGCGCGTGTCCACGACCCCGTCCATGGCCGACGCGAGCAGGGGGATGTCGAAGGCGTGCCCGTCCAGTCGCCAGGAGAGGTCCACGTCCTCCGGATCGCGCGTCCGCCTGCTCGGCACGATCGCGATCTCGTCGAGCCCGTAGGCCCTCCGGCCCTTCTTGCCCCGCCCGATGTCGATCTCCACCCGGCCCCCTCTGCAGCGCGTCCCCAGGGCGGCCGATTGTAGCGGCGGCCGCGGCCGGACGCCGCCGCGCGCGGGAGCCTGGCGACCGGCCGTGGCGGAGCGTCAGGCCATGCGCTCGACCTCGACCCGGCGCATCAGCGACTCGACGTCGGATGGGTCGAAGACGCCGGCGCCGAAGCGCTGCGTGTTGGCCGCGCCGCAGGCGACGGCGAGCGCCAGCGAGGCCTCGACGGGCTGGTGGCGGTAGCGCGCCGAGAGGTAGCCGGCCAGGAAGGCGTCGCCCGAGCCGACGGTCGAGACCACGTCGGTGCGCGGGGGCAGATGGGCCGCGAAGGTGCTGCCGCGCTTGCCCGCGGCGGTGCGGACGTGGGCGACGCAGCCGCCCTCGTGGTGGATCAGGGCGGTCTCGGCGCCCATGTTGGCCAGCGTGCCGACGCCCGCCGCCATGTCCTCGTCGTCGCCGAACTCGTGGCCGACGATCTCCTCGGCCTCGCGGACGTTCGGGCTCACGACGCCCGGCTCGGCCGTCAGCGCCGCGCGCAGCGCCGGACCGGCGGCGTCGACCGCGGTCACGGTCTTCACCTGGCGCAGCTCGCGCAGCAGCACCTCGTAGTAGTCGGAGGGGACGTGGCGGGGCAGCGAGCCGGCGAGGACGAAGACGTCGGCGCCCTTCGAGAGGTAGCGGATCTTGTCGACCAGCACCTCGAGCTCGGCCGCCTGCACCGACGGGCCGTACTCGTTGATCTCGGTCTGCTGGTTGTTGGTCGGGTCGATGACCGCCGTGCTGGTGCGCGACTCGTCGGCGATGCGCACGAAGTCGTTGAGGATCCCCTCGGCCGTCAGCTCCTCGATGATCTGCAGGCCGGTGCGCCCGCCGGCGAGGCCGGTCGCGATGACCGGTTGGCCCAGCGACCGCAGCGCCCGGGCGATGTTCACGCCCTTGCCGCCCGGCAGGCGCAGCGAGGAGTCGGAGCGGTGGCGGCCGCCGAGCTGGAAGTTCGGCACCCGCACGGTGCGGTCGAGGGCCGCGTTGAGCGTGACCGTGACGATCACGGCATCAGGGCGTCGAAGCCCGCGTGGATCCGCTCCCAGACGCTCGGCTCGGCGGCCGAGGCGGCGGCGACCAGCCGGCGCGTCCCCAGCAGGCGGTCGCCCTGTCGCAGCGTCACGCTGCCGACGACATCGCCCTCGGCGACCGGCGCCGTGATCTCCGGCGGGGCGGTCACGGTCTCGGTCACCGGCTGGCCGAGCCGCAGCGCGGCGGTCAGCGGCGAGGCGGCCTTGTAGGGAACCTCGGTACCAGGGCGGTCGTGCACGGGCACCTTCCCGAAGACCGCGTCCCTCGCGATGAGCGTGGCGGGCGCGTAGAGCGAGCGGCCGTAGTCGAGCAGCGCCTCGCCCTCCTCGGCGCGGGCCGACGCGCTGGGCGCGCCGATCAGCGCCAGGTAGAGCTCGGGCCGGCCCGGCGTCCTGCCGGAGTGGGCGACGAGCGCGAAGCCGGCCCCGTCGGTCATGCCCGTCTTGACGCCGTCGACGTCGGGGTCGATGTCGAGCAGCTCGTTCTCGGACTCGTACTCGCGCAGTCCGACCACTCCCGGCCCCGGGATGAACGCGCGCCGGTGGGAGACGATCTCCCGGAACACCGGATTCTTCATCGCGTAGCGCGCCAGCGCGACGAGGTCGCGGGCGCTCGAGTGGTGGCCGGGCGCGTCGAGGCCGTGGGGGTTGGCGAAGTGGGTCGAGGTCAGTCCCAGCTCGCGCGCGCGCCGGTTCATCCGTGCCACGAACGCCGCCTGCGAGCCGGCGACGCCCTCGGCCAGGGTCACCGCGGCGTCGTTGCCGCTGGCGACCAGCAGGGCCTTCAACAGATCGCGCACGGTCAGCCGCTCGCCGGCCTCGAGCGAGCCGGTGGACCCGCCCACCGCCGCGCCGGGCGGGACGGTCATGACGTCGCCGAGGCCCGCCGACTCGAGCGTGATCAGCGCCGTCATCATCTTCGTCGTGCTCGCCATGGGCAGCTCGCGATCGGGCGCGCGCTGGGCCAGCACGGCGTTCGTCGCCGGGTCGACCAGCAGGTAGGCGTCCGCGTCGACCGCCGGGGCGGCCGCCCGCGCCGGCCAGGCCGCGACCAGCAGGGTCAGGGCGGCGAGGACCGCGAGCCTGCGAAGCACGGGCGAAATCCTACCCCCGTCATCAAGGGTGGCGAAAAACGGTCGAATGGGCATTCCATCAACGTGATCCGCGATGGCGAGTGGTACGTAAACCCCTCTATCGATGTCCCCCACGTCGACCGGAGACGCCTGTGGAGACCGCCACGCCCGCCTGACCAGCGCACGCGCCCACGCCGCCCGTAGGCGGCTCCCGACGTAAGCCGGAGGCCGGGCCGGAAACGTCGGGAGGCGCGGACCGATTCCCGTGGCGCCGGAGGTCCGGCCGGCGCCGCGGGGTCGGTCACCGTTGGCGACAAGCGCGGGCCGGCAGTCGCCGGCGCATGCGCGTCGGCGCCGACCCGCCGGCCCGCGCGGACGGTGGCACGACCTCCGGCGGGAACGGCCGCCGGACAAGCATCGCGACGCCCGGAGTGCGGTGGTGTTGACCCTTCCGGCGAGGGCCCGGAGGCGTGCATGGCCGCCCGATGAGACGCGGCCTCCGCATTTGCCTCCCTAGACCGTCGCCGGGGTGCCCCCGTACGCGGTCCAGAGGGCTTCGCGGAGCGCCTCGGCGGCGCGGCGCGGCGACTCGGCGAAGATGATCGAGCGGCTCGCCGAGACCAGCGCGCCGGCCGGCCGGCCGCCGAAGGCCGGGCCCAGGTCCTCGGGCCGGCCGCCCTGGGCGCCGACGCCGGGGATCAGGAAGGGCTGGTGCGGCATCAGGGCGCGCAGCGCCGCGAGCCGCTCCGGCACCGTCGCCCCCACCACCGCGCCGAGCGCCGACAGCCCGGAGCGGTCGACCGACGGTTGCCCCCACTCGGCCACCCGCCGCGCGACCTCCTCGTGCCACAGCCCGCCCGCCGCGAGGGGCAGGTCCTGCAGCTCGGCCGCGCCCGGGTTGGAGGTGCGCACCAGGGCGAAGAGGCCGCGGCCCCCGGCCTCGGCGGCGTCGAGAAACGGGGCGAGCGCGTCGCCGCCGAGCGACGGGTTGACCGTCAGCGCGTCGATCGGCGGGCGCAGGAAGGCCTCGGCGTAGGCGCGGCTGGTCACCTCCACGTCGCCGCGCTTGGCGTCGGCGATCACCAGCAGCCCGGCGTCGGCGGCGGCGGCTGCGACGCGCTCGAACGCCTCCCACCCGGCGGCCCCGAACCGCTCGAACGAGGCGAGCTGCAGCTTGGCGGCGACGCAGGCCGGCCCCGCGGCCGCGATCGCGCGGCGGCAGAACGCGCGGGCGCCCTCGGGGCCGCCCGGCACCCGCGACGGGTCGGGGTCGAGGCCCAGCACCACCTGGCTGCCGCGCGCCTCCACGGCGGCGGCCAGCCGGGCGCCGAAGCCATCGGCCGCGGTCACGCCAGCACCGCGTGCCACGCGGGCAGGGTCGCCGTCGACAGCAGGGTGGTCACCACCACCGCGGCGGCCAGGACGTCGGCCCGCAGGCCGGAGCGCGCTCCGATCACGAGCGACATCATGGCGGTCGGCATGGCCGCCATGATGACGACGGTGTTGAAGATGCCCCCGGTGAAGCCGAAGGCAGTCGCGACGCCGACCCCGATGAGGGTCGCGATCCCGAGGCGCACGACGGACGCGTAGCTCACCTCGCCCCACAGCCGCGGCAGGCCGCGGAAGTCGATCATCAGGCCCGCGTAGGTCATCGTCAGCGGCAGCACCGCGCCGGCCAGCAGCTCGAGGGGGCGCTCGACGAGGGCGGGGAGGTCGTGCCAGCCGGCCAGGTTCGCGATCAGGCCGGCCGCGAGCGCCCAGTTCGGCGGCAGCAGCAGCGAGCGGAAGAGGTCGCGGCTCGAGACCTTGGGCTCGTGGTCGGCCCGGCCGTAGGCCGTCGCCACCGCGACCGTCGAGGTCCAGGTGATCAGCCCGGTCGCCAGCGAGTCGTACATCACCGCCGCCGGCAGCGAGAAGTCGCTGCCCGAGGCCGCGATCAGCGGCAGCCCGAAGAAGCCCGTGTTGCCGACGGCGGTCGCGACGATGAGCGCCCCGGCGCGGGGGCGCTCCATCCCCCAGACGCGGGTCGCCGTCCACGAGAGCCCGAGCAGCAGGAAGTGGATCGCGAAGCCGGCGATCGGCACCAGGATCAGCGCGCCGTCCAGGTCGGCGCCGATCAGGATCTGGAAGATCAGCGCCGGCAGCGCGAGGTAGATCACGAACCGCACCAGCACCGGCCCGTCCTGCGGGCGGAGGACGCGGAAGTGGCGGGCGACGGCCCCCGCCAGGATGATCACCAGCGCGGCGAAGGCGGTCTCGGTCAGTCCCGCCTCCGCGTAGTCTTCACGGGCGCGAGGGTACCAACGTCGCGGGGGACCGCGGCGGCTGGTGGCCCGTTCAGGAAGCCGTCATGGTCGCCGCGAAACCCTGTGCCGATCATGGCCCCCAGGAGGAGGTGCCCGATGGTCCGCAGGACAAAGGCCGCGATCGCGCTGGCCGCCGTCACGGTGGTCGCCGCGGCCGGCGTCGCCGGGTGCGGATCCGACGACAACTCGGGCGAGGCGGCGACGACGACCGCGGCGCCCGCCACCACGTCCGCCCCCTCGACGGCCACGGCGCCGGCGACGACGAGCGGCGGGGCGGCGGCCGGCGGCGGCGCGACGGTCCAGGTCGAGGCCGACCCCAACGGCCAGCTCGCGTTCGTCCAGAAGTCGCTGACGGCCACGGCCGGCGAGGACACCTTCGTCCTCACCAATGACGCCAGCCTGCCCCACAACCTCGAGATCGAGGGCAACGGCGTCGAGGCGGGCCCGACCGACACGATCAGCGGCGGCCAGACCGCCCAGCTGAAGGTCGATCTGAAGCCCGGGACCTACACGTTCTTCTGCGCGGTCCCCGGCCACCGCGAGGCGGGCATGGAGGGCCCCCTCACGGTCAAGTAGGCCGACTCACTGCTCGGCGAGCAGCGGCAGGTCGCGGGCGATCGCCTCCGCCTCGAACCCCACCGGGTAGGCGGTCGCCAGCTCGCCGCTGGCGGTGACCCCGTAGATCAGCGAGGAGTGCTCGATGGCCTCGGGGTCGTCCTTCGGGGCCTGCTCCGAGATCTGCCAGTCCGACCAGACGCCCTCGAGCGTCGGGCGGTCGCCGATGAGGTAGTCGACGAAGCCCTGCACCCGGTGGTCGGCGAGGAAGCCGCGCACGTGGTCCGGCGTGTCGCCCTT
>DATLLV010000037.1:0-4541 GCA_035537655.1 Miltoncostaeaceae bacterium | reverse complement strand
CTGCTCGCCGCCCGCGCGTCCTGGGTCACCGCCGGCTCCTACGGCGCGGGGGTGCTGGAGGCCGTCGAGGCCTGGCTCAGCCGGGCGCGCTGAGCAGGTCCCACAGCGACCCGAGGGCCGCGCCGGCGGCCGCCAGGTCCGTCTCCGCCCGGGCGAGCGCGTCGGGCAGCGGCCGCAGCTCGCGCCCGATCGGCAGCGCCGCCGCGAACCCGGCGCGGCGGACCGCGCCGGGCCCGAGGGCGACCTCACCGCACAGCGCCACGCAGGGCACCCCGGCGCGACCGCAGGCCTGGGCCACCGCGACCGGCGCCTTGCCGGCGAGGCTGGTCGCGTCCAGGCGGCCCTCGCCGGTGATGCAGAGCGCGGCGCCGTCCAGGCGCGCCTCGAGCCCGACGGCCTCGAGCACCAGCGGCGCCCCCGGCCTCAGCGTCGCGCCGAGCAGCGCCATCAGCCCGCCCGCCGCTCCGCCGGCCGCGCCGGCCCCGGGTATCTCGCTCAGGTCGACGCCGGTCGCCTCGCGGATCGCCTCCGCCAGACGCGCCAGGCCGGCGTCGAGGCGGGCGACCGCGTCCGGGTCGGCGCCCTTCTGGGGCCCGAACACGCGGGCGGCACCCTCCGGCCCGTGGAAGCGGGTGTCCACGTCGCACGCCACCTCGATCGTGGTGTCGGTCAGGCGTGGGTCGAGGCCGGCGAGGTCGAGGCGCGCCACCCGGGCGAGGTCGGCGCCGCGACCGCCGAGCTCGTCGCCCTCGTCGTCGAGCGCCCGGGCGCCCAGGGCCACCGCCAGCCCCAGCCCCCCGTCCGTCGTCGCGCTGCCGCCGAGCCCCACCAGGATGCGCCGGGCGCCCAGGTCGAGGGCGGCGCGGATGAGCTCGCCGGTCCCGCGCGTCGACGTCGCCTCGGGGTCGCGCTCGTCCGGGGCCAGGCGCTCGTAGCCCGAGGCGAGCGCGAGCTCGACGACGGCGGCGTGCCCCGGCAGCTCGCCCACCGCCGCCTCGACCGGCCGGCCCAGCGGGTCGGACGCCACGACCGGCCGGCGGCGCCCGCCGGCGGCGGCCACCAGCGCGTCGAGCGTGCCCTCGCCGCCGTCGGCCACCGGCACGGCCACCGTGCGGGCGCCGGGGGCGCCCAGCCGCACCCCCGCCGCGATCGCCCGCGCCGCCTCGGCCGCCGAGAGCGCCCCCTTGAACGGCGCCGGGGCGACGACGACCGGGCCGCGCGGCGGGCTCACCCGGGCGGCCGGCGGGGCCAGTCGAGGCCGAGGAAGTCGACCAGCCCGTCGTGGAAGGCGCGGTCGTCCGCGCGCTCGCGCATCGCGGCGAGCATGAGGGTGTCGTCGCCGACCGGGATCCGGAAGGCCGGGTCGGGGTCGCGCGCCGCCGCGACGATGGCGCGGGCCACGACCTCGGGGTCCGTCGCGTGGTCGCGGCGCCAGGCGGCGAACGCGCGGCGCAGGTCCTCCCGCAGGGGCGCGTAGGGGCCCTCGCCACGGGCGGCGGCCCCGGTGGTGCGCACGGCCGACGGGAAGTCGGTGTCCACCATCCCCGGCTCGACCGTCGAGACGCGGATGCCGAACGGGCGGCCCTCCACCGCCAGCGCCTCGGCGATCGCTGTCAGGGCGTACTTGCTGGCGTGGTACATGCCGAGCAGCGGGTTGGCCATGCGCGCGCCGATCGAGGAAACGAACACCACCGCGCCGCCCCCCGCCGCGCGCATCCCGGGAACCACCCGCTGGACCACCGCCGCCGCGCCGAAGACGTTGGTCTCGAACATGGCCCGCACCTCAGCGAGGTCGACCTCCTCGACCGCACCCAGGACGCCGAAGGCCGCGTTGCTCACGAGACACGCCAGCGCGCCCCCGGCGTGGTCCTCGGCGTCCGCGACGCCCTCGGCGACCGACGCTGGGTCGGCGACGTCCAGCCGCACGACGTGCACGCCTGTGCCCGCGTAGGCCTCCCGGGCGGCCGCGAGATCGCGCACGCCGGCGGCGGCCCGCCAGCCGGCGTCCCGGAAGGCCAGGGCGCAGGCGCGGCCGATCCCGCGCCCCGCGCCGGTCACGAGCGCGGTCGGTGGCCCCTCCGTCATCGACGGGAACGTTATCCGGGCGCGGCGCGCGAGAGGTCGCCCGCCTGGGGCCCCGGCGCGGGCGGCGGGCGAGCGGGCAACCGCAGGGTGAAGGTGCTGCCCAGGCCCACGGCCGACTCGAGGGCGATCGAGCCGTGGTGGGCGGCCGCCAGGCCGCGGGCGATGGCGAGGCCCAGGCCGGCGCTGCGCCCCTCGCGCGAGGCGTCGCCGCGGTAGAAGCGGTCGAAGACGAACGGCTGCGACTCGGCCGGGATGCCCTCGCCGGTGTCGCTCACGGCGACGGCCGCGGTGCCGCCCTCGCGGCTGACCGTGACGTCGACGCGCCCCCCGGCCGGCGTGTGGCGCAAGGCGTTGTCGAGCAGGATGAGCAGGATCTGCTCGATGCGGGCCGGGTCGGCGTCGACGATCACCGGCTCGCCCGGGTCGGGGTGGGCGCCCAGGGCGATGCCGTCGCGCCGGGCCAGCGGCACGCGCGGGGCGACGACGTGCGCGGCCAGCTCGCCGAGGTCGACCTCCTCCCGCGCCAGCGGCAGCGCGCCGGCGTCGAGGCGCGCGAGCTGGAGCTGCTCCTCGACCAGCCGCTCGAGACGGGCCGTCTCCTGGCTCATGGCGGCGAGGAACTCGCGCCGGTGGCGCTCGTTGACCCGGTCGTCCTCCAGCAGCTCGAGGAACCCCTTCAGCGCCGCGATCGGCGTCTTCAGCTCGTGCGACACGTTGGCGACCAGGTCGCGCCGGGCCCGCTCCAGGCGGCGCTGGGCGGTGACGTCGCGCAGGGTGATGACCGTGCCGGCGTGCGGCCCCTCGCCCAGGCGCGCGACCGCCAGCTCGAGCTCGGCGCCGTCCGGCAGGGTCACGAGGCGCGTCTCCCCGCGGGGCGCGTCGTCGGCACGGGCGGCCAGCACGGCGTCGATGATCGGCGCCGGGAGGGCGTCGAGGCGGGCCGACTCGGCGTCCTCGGGCAGTCCGAGGTAACGGCTGGCCGCGTCGTTGGCGACGGTCACGGTGCCGTCGGCGGCGACCGCCAGCACGCCCTCGGCGAGCGATCCGATCATCGCCCGGTCGCGGTCGCGCTCGCTGGTGATCGACCCGACCAGCGACTGCAGCCGCTCGGCCATGCCGTTGATGCTGCGTCGCAGCACCTGCACCTCCTCGGGCGCCACCCCGACCTCGGGGGCGCGCGCGGACAGGTCGCCGCCGGCCAGGGTCGCGGCGGTCGAGGCCAGGCGGCGCATGCGCTTGCCGAGCACCCGCGCCAGGGCCACCCCGGCGAGGGCGGCCAGACCGAGGACGACGATCATCGCGATGATCACGCGGCGGCGCACGATGGCCAGCTCGGGGGCGACGCCGCTCAGGCGCCGGACGCCCCAGATCCAGCCCGGGGTCGGCGAGCCGTCGACCTGCAGCGGCGCGGCCGCCGCGACGGCCGTCCCCCCGCCCTGGATGTTGATGACGGTCGGCTCGGTGGGGATGCCCCGGACGCGGCGGTCGAGCAGCTGAGGCGAGGTGGGTGAGGTGGCGCGGACGGTCGGGTCGGGGAAGCCGCCGACCACGGGCGTGAACTCGACCGCCACCTCGGCGCCGGTGTCGTCGCTCGACGAGTTGACCAGCTCCTCGGCCTGGGGCAGGCCCGCGCCGAACCCGAGGCCGCGCGCGCCGATCCGCTCCAGCTCGGCCCGCAGCTCCTGGGCCTGGCGCTTGGCGCTGTCCGTGCGCACGCTCGACTCGAGCGTTGGCAGCACCACCAGCAGGACGGCGAGGCTGGCGGCCAGCCCCACGGCGAGCAGCGCGGCCACCAGCCACCCCTGCAGGCCGAGGGCGCGCCGGGGCCTCATGTCCCCCTCCCGTCCTCCCCGCCGAAGGCGTACCCGACCCCGCGGACCGTCCGGATCAGCACCGGCTCGGAGGGCTCCTCCTCGACCTTCTGGCGCAGGTGGCGCACGTGGACGTCGACGCTGCGCAGGTCGCCGTAGAAGTTGCCCTTCCACAGGTGGTTCATCAGCTCCTCGCGCGTGAACACGCGCCGCGGGGAGCTCGCGAGCTTGTTGAGGATCTCGAACTCGGAGTAGGTGAGCGGGATCTCCTCGTCGCCGCGGCGCACGGTGCGCGCGGTGGCGTCGATCTCGAGCCCGCCGACCCGCAGCGGCGCCGTCCGGTCGGGCTCCAGGCGGGCGCGCCGCAGGTTGGCCTTCACCCGCGACACCAGCTCGCGCGGCGAGAAGGGCTTGGTGACGTAGTCGTCGGCGCCCAGTTCGAGGCCCATCACGCGGTCGGCCTCGTCGTGGCGGCCGGTCAGGATGATGATCGGCACCTTCGAGCGTTCGCGCAGCTGGCGGGCGATCTGCAGGCCGTCCTCGCGCGGCAGGCGCAGGTCCAGCAGCACGACGTCGGCCGGCGAGCGGTCCAGCACCTGCTGCATCTCGCGGCCGCTGGCCACCGCCGTGACACGCAGGTCGAAG
>DATLLV010000036.1:0-17594 GCA_035537655.1 Miltoncostaeaceae bacterium | reverse complement strand
GGCCATGACGCGCGCGACGTACGCCTGGGTCTCGCGGTAGGGCGGCACCCCGCCGTAGCTGCGCACCGCACCCGGCCCGGCGTTGTACGCCGCCAGCGCCAGCGGCACCGAGCCGAAGGCCCGCAGGTGCCCGCCGAGGAGGCGGGCCGCCGCCGGGATCGCCTGCCCGGGGTCGAAGGGGTCGCCCACGCCGAGTCCCCGGGCCGTCGCCGGCATGAGCTGGGCGATCCCCCGGGCGCCGGCCGGGCTGACGGCGCGGGGGTCGAAGCCGGATTCGGCGCGCAGCACCGCCGCCAGCAGCGCCGGCGCGACCCCGTTCGCGGTCGCGGCCGCGGCCACCGTCCCTCGCAGGCGCGCCGGGACCCAGGCGGGCAGCCCGGTCGCGCGAGTCGCGCCGGCGGCCGGGGCACCGCGCCTCGCGCCGCCGCCGCAGCCGGCGGCGTAACCCCAGTGCCACGGCTCCCAGGAGTAGCGCTGCACGAAGCCGAAGCGGGTCCCGTTGCGCGCCAGCCACGCGTGGGCACCGCCGGCGCCGGTGGTCATGTTGAGGTCGAGCTCGGTCGCGTCGCGGTGGCGGCTGCGGCCCGGCGGCGCGACCCACTTCGGGTCGGGGTGGCGGGCGAACAGGACCGCCTGCTCGGCGTCGCTGCGGAAGCCGCTGACGACGACCAGGGCCACCCCGTCAGCACGGGCGGCGGCGTCCATGAGGTCGAAGGCCGCTCCCACGGCGGGGCACATCGGCTTGCCGTCGCGGTAGACCAGCGGCCCCGCGTAGCCGCCCCCGCGCGCCCAGCCGACCGGCCCGCCGTCCGCCGCCGGGGGCGGCGCCGCCAGCCCGGCCCGCGCTACCGCGCGGACCCGCGCGCCCCGCGGGCCGGGCGCGCTGACCGTCACCTCGACGGCTGCGGGCGGCCATGCCCCGCCCGGCAGCGCGACCGCCTCGACCCGCGCCCCCGAAGCGGCGGCGGCCGACTCCGCGACCCGGGCGAGGTGGGCGCGCCAGCCAGCGGCCGACGCCCGGCCCCCGAGCGCGACCTCGGCCAGCCGCCCGGCGAGCTCGCGCCCGGCGGAGAGCGCCGCCAGGTCGGCGGCCGTCTGGGCCCGGGCGGCGGCGAGCTGCACGCGCCCCAGGAGGAAGAGCGCCGCGGCCCCGAGCAGCACCAGCAGCGCGAGCCCGATCGCCAGGGGCAGCGCCTGGCCGCCCTGGGCCCGCCGCCTCACGGCGCCCGCACCGCGGCCCGGGCCGTGACCCTGAGGCCGCCGAGGCCCGGCACGACGGCCGGCACGCGCGCCGAGGCCGCCACCGGGACCAGCCGTCCCGCGGCGCCGGCCGCCCGCAGCCCCTCGGCGCGGACCCGCTCCTCGGCACGCAGGCCGGCCGCCAGGACGGCGACGAGCTGCCAGGCGACCAGCCCGGCCAGGATCATCAGCGGCACGGCGGCGAGCAGCTCGACGGCCGCCTGGCCGCGCTGGCCGCGGAAGCGCCTCACCGCCCCTCCCCCGCGCCGGCCTCGACGGCGATCGCCGGCAGCCGCGGCAGCAGGGGCACGACTCGCGGGACCTCGACGCGCACCCGCACGCCGCCGTCGCGGCCCTCCTCGACCCGCGCCCCGCGGGCCAGCCGCCCCGGGAGCGCGGCCAGCGCCGCCTCGCGCGCCGGCGCGCCGACCTCGGCCGCCCGCGCGCCCGCCCGGGCCGCGCCCCCGGCGGCCGTCCAGGCATATGCCGCCACCGCGAGCTGCCACCCCACCAGGGCGACCAGGAGGAGCGCGGGCAGGAGGGCCACCAGCTCGACGGTGGCCTGTCCTCGCTGGGCCCCACGGCGCGGCATGAGCCGACGCTAGGCGGGCCCCTGTTGCGGGTCAGCGGCCGGTCGTGCCGGAAGGGCGACGCGCCCGTCACACTGGACGGCACGCATGGCCGCGACGCAGCCGAGCCCGATCATCCGCGCCGCCCACCCCGCCCGGGACGGCGCCGCGTGCGCGGAGATCTACGCGCCGTACGTCACCGGCACGGCCATCTCGTTCGAGGAGGTCCCGCCCGGCGCGGACGAGATGGCGGCGCGCATCCGGCACGTGACCGCGACCCATCCCTGGCTGCTCGCCGACGGCGCCGGCCGCGCCCTTGGCTTCGCCTACGCCGACCGCCACGGCGACCGCGCCGCATACCGCTGGGCGGCCGACGTCGCCGTCTACGTCGCCCTCGGGAGCCACCGGCGGGGGGTCGCGCGGGCGCTCTACGCGGTCCTGCTGCGGCTCCTGGCCGACGCCGGGCTGCGGCGCGCCTACGCGGGCGTCACCCTCCCCAACCCGGCGAGCGTCGCGCTGCACGAGGCCCTCGGCTTCCGGCCGATCGGCGTCTACCGGCGCGCCGGCTGGAAGCACGGCGCGTGGCACGACGTCGGCTGGTGGGGACTCGACCTCGGCGCGGAGATCGACCCGCCGCCGGAGCCGGGGCCGCCGCGGGCGCCTTAGCGGAAGCGGCGGCTCTCGCGCACGACCCAGACGATCACGAGCGCCAGCGCCGCGATCAGCGCGATGATGCCGAGCGGGGTGAGCCGGTCCTCGAGCAGCGGGAAGCCCCCGATCAGCAGGAAGGCGATGCCCAGCCCCGCCACGATGATCACGACCTTCTGCCAGGTCTTCAGCACCAGCCAGGCGAGCCGGTTCTGGCGGAAGTAGTTGTAGCCGAAGACCGCCAGGGCGGCGACGAACAGCACCAGGATGATGCGCTCGGCGGAGACCGCGATCGCGCCGAAGCCCTCCTCCCACACCAGGACGATGCCCGCGATCCCCGCGATGATCAGGAAGTTCCTGACCCCGACCCAGTTGATGCGGCGCACGGTCACCCGCTCCGGGCCTCGTCGGCCAGGCGCTCGGCCAGCGCGTCGAGCGGGAGCGCGCCGAGGTCGCCCTGGCCCCGCGCCCGCGCCGAGGCGGTGTCCGACTCGGCCTCGCGGTCGCCCACGACGAGCAGGTAGGGGACCTTCGCCAGCTCCCCGTCGCGGATCCGCCGGCCCACCGACTCGCCGCGGGCGTCGACGTCAACGCGCAGGCCCTCGGCGCGCAGCCGCTCGCGCACCCGGCCCGCGTACTCCGCGTGACGGTCGGCCACCGGCAGCACGCGCGCCTGCTCGGGCGCGAGCCAGAACGGGAAGGCGCCGGCGCCGTTCTCGATCAGGATCCCCAGGAAGCGCTCGATCGAGCCGGTCACGGCGCGGTGGATCATCACCGGCCGCTCCTCCACGTCCTCGGCCGAGGTGTAGGTGAGCTCGAAGCGCTCGGGCATGTAGAAGTCGAGCTGGCAGGTCCCGAGCTGCCACGAGCGGCCCATCGTGTCGGCCACGTGGAAGTCGATCTTGGGACCGTAGAAGGCGCCGTCGCCCTCCTTGAGCTCGTGGGGCCGGTCGCCGAGGGCGACCCGCAGCGCCTCCTCGGCGGCGTCCCACATCTCGGGGGGGCCGCTCGCCTTCTCCGGCCGGGTGGCGAGCTTGAGGGTCACGTCGCCCAGGCCGAAGCGGGCGTAGAAGCCCTGGATCAGGTCGAGGACCGTCCGCACCTCCTCGGTCACCTGGTCGAGGCGGCAGAAGATGTGGGCGTCGTCCTGCGTGAAGGCCCGGACGCGGAAGAGGCCGTGCAGCACGCCCGAGAGCTCGTGGCGGTGGACGTGGCCGAACTCCGCGTAGCGGATGGGGAGGTCGCGGTAGCTGCGCCGGCGGCTGCGGTAGACGAGGCAGGCGCCCGGGCAGTTCATCGGCTTCAGCGCGAAGCGGCCCTCCTCGACGTCCGTGAAGTACATGTGCTCGTGGTAGTGGTCCCAGTGGCCGCTGCGGTGCCAGAGCTCGTCCGAGAGCAGGGTGGGCGTCTGGATCTCGTCGTAGCCGAGGCGCTCGAGGTCGGCGCGCACGGCGGCCGTGATGCCGTTGACCACGACCATCCCGTTCGGCAGGAAGAACGGGAACCCGGGGCCGGCGTCGTCGAAGTGGAAGATGCCCAGCTCGCGTCCCAGGCGGCGGTGGTCGCGGGCGCGCGCCTCCTCGAGGGCGGCGAGGTGGGCCTCCAGCTCCTTCGAGGTGGGGAAGGCGGTGGCGTAGACGCGCGTGAGCTGGGGGTTCTGCTCGCTGCCGCGCCAGTAGGCGCCGGCCACCGACTGCAGCTTCACCGCGCCGATCCGCCCCGTGTCCTGAAGGTGCGGCCCGCGGCAGAGGTCGACGAAGTCGCGCTGGCGGTAGAGCGAGACCGATGTCTCGCCCTGGCGGGCGAGCTCGTCGATCTGCTCGACCTTGTAGGGGTCGCCCCGCTCGGCGAAGTACGCCCGCGCGTCGTCGATCGACATCACGCTGCGCTGAAAGGGCGCCTTCGCCCCGATGATCCGCCCCATCTCGGCCTCGATGGCCGGGAAGTCCTCCTCGGTCAGCGGCCGCGGCGTGTCGAAGTCGTAGTAGAAGCCGTCCTCGATCGGGGGCCCGAAGCCGAGCTTGGTGCCGGGGACGACGCTCTGGACGGCCTCGGCCATCACGTGCGCCGCCGAGTGGCGCATGACGTAGAGGTAGTCGTCGCCGCTGCGCGGGGTGACGATCTCGATGGCGTCCCCGTCCTCGAGCGGGCGGGCGAGGTCGCGGATCTCGTCGCCCACCCGTACGGCCACGGCGGCCTTCGCGAGCCCCGGCCCGATCGCGGCCGCGGCGTCGTGGCCCGTCGCTCCGTCGGGCAACTCCAGCCGGCTGCCGTCGGGGAGGGTCACGGTCATGCCGGCCGCATCGTACCAACGGGTCTCTCGGCACCCGCGCGGCCGGATCGGGGTTGCCGGACCGGTCCCGCGGGGGAATGATCAGGGCATGCTGGAGCGCTTCCTCTACACCCCGGCGGGGCGCGTGCGGGTCCCCAGGATGATCGCCGTCGTCGCCTGCTGCATCGCCCTGGCGATCTTCGGCTCCATCCTCCTGGTCTTCACCCCGATCCTGACCGACCACGAGGGCCTCCAGACCGTCTGGGTGCTCTTCTCGGTCTTCCTCCTGAAGTTCCCGCTCGTCTGCCTGCTGTGGTGGTTCATCGTGAGGAACAAGGAGTGGCCCGTGAAGCCGCCCAAGTGGAGCCCGGAGGAGACGCGCGAGATCCTCGACTACCTGGTGGGCGAGGCGGATCGCTCGCTGGCGTTGCCCGACGCGCCGGCCCGCCTGGCCTACCTGCAGCGCGAGGCCTGGAACGTGGCCGACCGCGTCGGCGGCGACCTGAAGATCGACGCCGTCAACGTGGCGCTGCACATCGACCAGTTGCTGGCCGAGCGCGGCCGCCCCAAGACCCGCGGCGGGTAGCCGTGCCGATGCAGCCGGGCCCGCACGCCGACCTGATGGCGGAGGGCCTGCGCGCCGACGGCGACGCCTTCCGGGCGATGTTCGACGGCCGGCGCGACGACGCCCGCGCGAGCCTGCGCGAGGCCGCCGGCCTGTTCCGCGCCTCCTGGGAGGCAGCGCCGCCGCGCAGCTACGGGCGCCTGGTGGCCTACCTGAAGTCGGCGACCCTCGCCGGCGACGGCCCCGAGGCCGCCGCGTACGTCCGCGGCCAGCTGACCGGCGCCTGCGACTCGCCCACGTCCTGCTACGCGGCCGCGATCGCGGCCCTGCTCGAGGGGGACGACGCCGCCGCGGCCGCTGCCGCCGCGGCGATGCGGTCCGGCGGCGAGGCCTTCGACCGGGCCGCCGAGGCGCTGGCCGCGTTGGCCGCCGGCGAGGCCGGGCGCTACCGGGCGGCCGTGGAGGCCATCGTGGCCGACTTCGAGGCCCGGGACGCGCACGTCACGGGCGTCCCCGTCGCCGACACCGCCATGCTGATGGAGGCGCTCGCCGACCGGCGCGGCATCGCCGCGCGCCCGCGCTCGCCCCTCATCCCTCAGGCCGCGGCGCGGTAGCTCGGGTCGACGGCGCCGCGCTCCCCCACGGCGGGCGCGCCCACTCAGGCCACCCGGTGGCGCGGGTCGAGGAACGCGAGCCGCGCGTTGCCGCGCTGGATGCCGTGGGCGCGGGTGCCGTCGGGAAGGAGCAGCACCACCCGCCACGCCAGGCCGCGCACGCCCTCCTGCACGAGCTCGTCGACCGTCTCAACCACCGCGGTCACGACCCCCAGGCCCAGCACGTCCAGCGCCACCTCGTCGCCCGGGCTCGGCGGGCTCAGGCGAAGGCCTCCCAGCAGAAGCCGATGAGGAAGAGGATGCCCACCAGCAGCAGCGAGCGGATCAGGGTGTCGAGGAGCCTCCATGCGACGAGCCGCGGCGGGTAGCGGTCGCCGGTCGCGTCGACGAGCGTGAGATCATCCTCGGTGATGCGCCGCACCTGGGCAGCGTACCCGGCCGCAGGGCGCGGAGCGGCCGACGCCGCCCGCCTCGGCGACGCCGCCGGCCGCATGCTGCGCGCGAACTGGCGCGAGGGCGTGACCCGCGACGGCGTCGAGTACGGCTACACGCGGCCGGACCGGGTCAAGTACCCCGACCAGTTCCTCTGGGACTCCTGCTTCCACGCGGTGGCCTGGAGCCACATCGACCCGGCGCGGGCGCGGCGCGAGCTGCGAACGCTCGTGGCCGCCCAGCGCCCGGACGGGCTCATCGGGCACACGGTCTTCTGGTCGGGGCGGGTGCGCCTGACGCGCGCCTTCTCGTACAACCTCATCGCGCGGTCCGACGGCTCGACGGCCACGATCCAGCCGCCGCTGCTGGCCTGGGCCTGGGCCGAGGTGGCCGACCGCTCCCCCGACGACCCCGGCTTCCGCGCCGAGGGGCTCGCGCCGCTGCGCCGCCTGCACGCCTGGCTCGACCGGGAGCGCGCCGACGAGGACGGCCTGCTCGGAATCCTCCAGCCGGACGAGTCGGGCCTGGACGCCACCCCGGCCTACGACGCGCCCCTCGGGGCCCGGGCCCACCCCTTCCCCGGCTTCCTGCACCTGCTGCTCTTCAACCGGCGGCGCCGCTTCTCGTACCGGCGGGTCGTCGCCGAGGGCGGCTTTCACGCGGTCGACCCGCTGGTGAACGCCGCCTGGGCCCTGGCCTGGGAGGGGATGGCGCGCCTGGGGGAGCCGGGCGCCGCTGAGCGCTCCGGCCGCGTCACGGCGGCGCTGGTCGAGCGCCTCTGGGACCCGGAGCGCGCGATCTTCCGCCCCCTTGGGCCGGACGGGCGCCCGCTGCGCGTCGCCACCTGGGCCGGCCTGGCGCCGCTCGCCCTGCCCGGCCTCCCGGACGAGGTGGCCGCGCGGGCGATCGAGGCGCAGCTGCTCGACCCGGCCCGGTTCTGGCTGCCGTTCCCGGTGCCGAGCGTCAGCGCGGCCGAGCCGTCGTTCCGCCCAGGCGACACCGGCCGCCCGATCCGCCGCTACTGGCGCGGGCCGACCTGGCTGTTCGCGACCCGGTTCGCCGTCGATGGCCTGCTGCGGGCCGGCCGGGAGGACGCCGCCCGCGACCTCGCGCGGCGGACGGCCGCGCTGGTGCTGCGGCAGGGGTTCCGGGAGTACTACGACCCGTACACCGGCCGGGGGCTCGGCGCACGGGCCTTCGGGGTCAGCGCGATGGCGCTGGACGCGCTGCTGCGCGCCGAGGGCGCCTCCCCCTGAGGCCGGAGCCCCGGGGGGAGGCCGCCGCAGGCGGGCGGTCTACGGGAGCTCGCAGCTCGTCGCGGTGCCGGTGCCGACGCACGTGTCCGTGCCGGGGCCGCCGTTGAAGACGTTCCTGCCGGGGCCGCCGTCGAGGTCGTCGTTGCCGACGCCGCCCTGGAGGCTGTCGTTGCCGCCCTCGCCGAGCAGGGTGTCGTTGGCCTCGTCGCCCTTCAGCGTGTCCTTGCCGGGGCCGCCGTTGATGGTGTCGACATTGGGCCCGCCCGCGAGCTGGTCGTCGCCCGCCTTGCCCTTGATCGAGTCGGCGCCCGCGCCGCCGGTGACGCGGTCGAGGCCGGGGCCGCCGTCGACCTTGTCGCCGCCGGTGCCGCCGAAGATCGTGTCGCGACCCTCGCCGGCCTCGATCGTGTCGATGCCCTTGCCGCCCACGAGCCGGCTGTCGTTGCCGTCACCACCGAGGATGCGGTCGTTGCCGTCGCCGCCGTCGCCGACGTCGTTCCCCAGGCCGAGGTCGAGCAGGTCGTTGGCGCCCAGGCCCTTGGCGGTGTCGTCGCCCGCGCCCGTGTCGAGCCGGTCGACGCCCGCGCCGCCCTCGACCCAGTCGTTGCCGCCGCCGGCGCTGATGCGGTCGTTGCCGTTCTCGCCGAAGATGCGGTCGTTGCCGGGGCCGCCGAGCGGAGCGCGGTCGTTGCCGTCGCCGAGGCAGGTCACGTCGTTGCCGCCGCTGGAGTTGACGAGGTCGTTGCCCGCCAGGGCCACGATCACGTCGTCGCCGGGGGTGCCGGTCAGGGCGTCATTGCCGTTGGTCCCCACTATCGTGGCCTGGCGGCCATCACACGTGAAGGTCGTACCGGTGCCACCTGCCTGGTGGGACACCGCCCCGATGGCGATGCCGGTGCCGCCGATCGCCGCGACCCCGATTGCGGTGATCACGCCGAGCTTTCGGACGGTGACGAGTGGGCTGCGAGTCCGGGCCATTGGGCCATTCCTCCCTATGAGGTCGCACTGCGGCCGCGAGGCCATTTTGCGGAAGCATCACTGAGACGCCCCGGGAGTAAAGCCTGTCGCGTTGCGATTCCGCCAGAAAGTGCGTTACGGGCGTTGCAAGTTGCGCCGCCCGCCCGGTGGCCCGGCTGCTCAGATCCTGGTGATCACCCCGCTTTGCCCGGCCCGGGCGCGCTCGATGCGCCGCACCCGGGCCCTGGCCTCGCGGATCTGCTCCAGCAGGTGGCGGGCGTTGGGGTCGGCCCGACGGGCCTCGACGGCCTCCCGCAGATCCGCCAGGGCGGCCCGGTATTCCGGCAACTGCCGGGTGGCTGCCTCATCAGACATCGCTCCGTCCTCCAGAATCGACTGCCGATGCCCGAAAGACCGGCCCCGGCCGAAAACGTCGGATCTTCTCGCCGCGCCCGTTGCGGCCGGGGCCCGCGCCGTGCTTCGCTGGCCCCGTGGTCGAGCATCCCGACGGCCTCGAGGACCTGGTCACCCGCACGGCGATCGCGCGCCGCCTCCACCTCGCGCGCGTCCGCGTGGAGCGGGCGGCGGCGGCGCCCGGCTTCCCGGCGCCGATCGGCCGGCTGGGCTCGCAGGTGGTCTGGCGCTGGTCCGACGTCCGGGCCTGGGCCGAGGGCGCCGAGGGCCACCCCGAGGGCCCGACCCCCGAGGGGATGCGGCTCGCCGGGATCCGCGATCGCTTCCGCGGGGCGGGCTTCCGCCTGAAGATCGCCCCGGACCCGTCCGGCGCCGGGTGGCAGGCGGTCCGGGTGGCGCCCGGGAGGCGGTCCACCACCGGGCAGGCCTTCACCGGCGCCACGGCCGTCGAGGCCGCCGAGAGCGCCCTCGAGTGGCTGGAGACGCACCACTAGGACGGGCGTCGCCGGGGTGCAAAAGCGCGCCGTGCGGGAGCCGGTGGCCAATTGGCCGCGCGTGCATCGGCCAATTGGCACATCGCGCGTCGGCCAAGTGGCACGCCGCCCCCCGCCGGGCCCGGCTAGAGCCGCCAGCCCCCCTCCAGGACCCGCCTGAGGAACTGGCGCGTCTCCGGCGCCCGGGGGTCGCGGAAGATCCGCTCGGGGTCGCCCCGCTCGAGGATGCGGCCCTCGTGGAGGAAGCAGACCTCGTCGGCGACGTCGCGGGCGAAGGCCATCTCGTGGGTGGCGATGATCATGGTCATGCCCTCGGCCTTCAGGTCGCGGATCAGGTGGAGGACCTCCCCCACGAGCTCGGGGTCGAGGGCGCTGGTGACCTCGTCGAGCAGCAGGGCGCGCGGGCGGGTGGCCAGGGCGCGGACGATGGCGACGCGCTGCTGCTGGCCGCCGGAGAGGCGGTCGGGGTAATCGTTCTCGCGGCCGGACAGGCCGAAGCGGGCCAGGAGGGCGCGGGCGCGCTCGCGGGCCTCCTGGCGCGGCGTGCCCTGGGCCCGCACCGGCGCGAGGGTCACGTTCTGGAGCACCGTCATGTGCGGGAAGAGGTTGAAGGCCTGGAAGACGAGCCCCAGCCGGCGGCGCACCGCCACCGGGCGGCGCGAGGGGTCGGTGATGACCTCGCCGTCCAGGAAGACGTCGCCCTCGTCGATCTCCTCCAGCAGGTCGACGCAGCGGAGCAGGGTCGACTTCCCCGAGCCGGAGGCGCCGATCAGGGCGACGGCCTGGTGCTCGCCGACGGCGAGGTCGATGCCGCGCAGGACCTCGCGGTCGCCGTAGGCCTTCGTGACGCCGCGGAGCTCGAGGACCGGCGGCGCGGTCACGCCGCGACGGCCAGGCCCTGGCGCCGGCGCGCCTTGGCCTGCTGGTGGTCGACGATCCGCGCCAGCGGCACCGTGACCAGCAGGTAGAGGATCGCCGCGGCGATGAAGGGCGTGTAGTTGAAGTCGGAGGCCGCCTCGATCTGCGCGACCCGGAACGCCTCCTGGGGCCCGAGGATCGAGACCAGGGCGACGTCCTTCTGCAGCGAGATGAAGTCGTTGAGCAGCGGCGGCACCACCCGGCGCACGGCCTGGGGCACGATCACGTGGCGCATGGCCTGGCCCTCGGTGAGGCCGACCGCCAGCGCCCCGGCCCGCTGGCTCGGGTGCACCGAGTCGAGGCCGGCGCGGTAGACCTCGGCCACGTAGGCCGTGTAGCAGAGCGCCAGCGCGATCCCGCCGAGCACGACCGGGTCGGTCGGCAGCCCGGAGATGCCCAGCGCCGGGATCCCGAAGCCGATCAGGTAGACGACCAGGATCACCGGCACGCCGCGCATGACGTCCGTGAAGACGGTCGCCAGCAGGCGCAACGGGAAGAGGGCCGGCATCCGGCTGATGCGGCAGATCGCCACCACCAGGCCGGCCACCAGCACGACGGCCTCGACGGCGAGGAAGAGCTTCACGTCGAGCCAGAAGCCGCGCGCCACCTCGGGGAACTTTTCGACGAAGACGTCCCAGTTGAAGAACGTCTCCTTCACGTCGTCCCACCCCGGGCTGGTGACGATCAGCGCTGTCAGCCCACCCAGGACGACGACGGTCGAGATCGCCGCCACCAGCACCCCGCGCCGCGAGCGGCGGCGCCGGGCCGCCTCGCGGGCGACCCGGCGCTCCGCCGGGGTGGTCGCGGGGGGCGGAGCGGCCCCGATCGCCCTACTCCAGCGTGAGCGGCGGCGCCTCGGCGCCGATCCACTGGTCCGTGATCTTCTTCAGCTCACCCGAGCTGCGCAGGTCGGCGAGGGCCTGGTCGACGCAGGGCGTCAGGGGCGAGCCCTTCGCCATCACGAGGCCCCAGTCGTCGCCGCCGGGCGCCTCGAACTGGGCCACGACCTTCGAGCCCGGCACCTCGGCGTCGCGCAGGAAGATGGCGGTCGGCAGGTCGACCACGATCGCGTCGACCTGCTTCGACTTCAGCGCCCGCACCGTGTCGTTCGAGTCGTTGAAGACCTGCGGCTGCTGGGAGGGGTCGATGACCGCCTCGAGTGCGTCGAGGCTGGTCGTGCCCACCTGGACGCCGAACTTCGCCCCCTTGAGCGCGTCCACGCTGGTCGCGTTCGCGTACGGCGAGCCCGCCGGCACCAGCACCGCCTGCGGGGTCGTGTAGTACGGGTCCGAGAAGTCGACCTGCTGGGCGCGCGGCTCGGTGATCGACACCTGGTTGATGTCGAAGTCGAACGTCTTCGGGCCGGGCGCGTAGGACGAGTTGAAGGGCACGACCACCCACTTGACCTCGTCGCGCGTGAAGCCGAGCTGGTCGGCGACGGCGTAGGCCACCGCGCTCTCGAAGCCCTTGCCGTTGGTCGGGTCGTCGTCGATGACGTACGGCGGGAACGCCGGCTTGTCGGTGCCGGCCGTCAGCACCCCCGCGCTGACGGTGTCGAGGTCGGCCTTGGCGCAGCCGGCCTCGGAGGTCACCGGGGTCGACGAGGCCCCTGAGTCGTCGTCTCCCCCGCACGCGGCCAGCGTCGCCATGAGCGCGACGAGGGCCAGCAGCGCGAGCACGAGCCGGGTGCGGGACATGCGCCTCTCCTGCGGTCCGGGGTGGGTGACGGCAGGATCGTATTCGCGGGCGCGGACGCCGCGCCACGCCGCACGGCGCTCAGGTGATGAGCTTGCGGGTCATCCCCCAGACGGCCAGCCGCCAGGTCAGCAGGCCGAAGGCCACCAGCACGGCGGCGTGGCCGAGATCGACCCAGCCCGCCCAGCCGAAGACGGCGTCGCGAACGAGCTGGACGCAGTGGTAGAGCGGGTTGAACTGGGCGAGCACCTGGGCCCACTCCGGCAGCTGGTCGATGGGGAAGAAGGTGCCGGCGACCAGGAACAGCGGCGTCAGCACGGCGCTGATCACGTAGCTGAAGTTCTCGAAGGACTTCAGGAACGCGGCGATCGTGATGCCGAAGCCCGCCCAGCCGAAGCCGGCCAGGGCCGCGATGAACGGGACCGCGAACATCCCCCAGCTCGGCTCGAGGCCGAACAGCATGGCCACGAGCATGGGCACGCAGCCGTAGACGCCCGCGCGCACGGCGATGAAGACGGCCTCGGCGGTGACCAGCTCCTCGGTGTCGACCGGCGCGGCCAGGATCGCGTCGTAGGTGCGCTGGTACTGGTACTTCACCAGGGTCCCGAACATCGCCGGGAAGGCGGAGGCGAACAGCACCGCCGTCGCGACCGTCCCGGTGCCGACGAACTCCACGTAGGGGAGGCCGCCGACGGTGGACACCAGCGACCCGAACCCGAGGCCGAAGGCCAGCAGGTAGATCGTGGGCTCGACCGTCGAGGAGAAGGTCGTCGACTTCCAGTAGGAGCGGAAGTTGATGAGCTCGCGGACCAGCACGCCGGCCAGCGCCGGCCGCTCGAGGCGCCCGAGGTGTGCCGCGGCGGCGGCGCGGTCCGCGGTGGGCGCGGCCGTGGTCACGTGATCTCCTCGCCCGTGAGGAGCACGAAGACGTCCTCCAGGTTGGCGGGCCGGCGGTGGCCGTCGGGCACGTCGCCGTTGCCGCCGTTCGGCGACAGGACCGCGACCGAGGTGCCGGTGCGGCGGGTGCGGAGGCCGGCGGCGGCGCTGGCGGCCTCGACCTCGTGCAGCACCGGCGGCGGCCCGTAGACCTCCACCGCCTCGCGGCCGGCGTGGGTGCGGATGAGCTCGGACGGCGGCCCCACCGCGACGGCGCGGCCCTCGGCCATGATCGTGACGCTGTCGGCCAGGCGCTCGGCCTCCTCGATGTAGTGCGTGGACATCAGGATCGTCACGCCGTCGGCGCGCAGGCCGTCGATCAGCGCCCACAGCCCCTGGCGCACCTGGGGGTCGAGCCCGACGGTGGGCTCGTCCATCAGCACCAGCCGGGGACGGTGGACCAGGGCGCGGGCGATCAGGAGACGCCGCCGCATGCCGCCCGAGAGCTCCTCCACCAGCGCGTCGCGCCGCTCGGTGAGGTTGGCGAGCCGCAGCGCGCGCTCGATCGCCGCCTTCCGGTCGCCCCGGGGGACCCGGTAGAGATGGGTGAAGACGAGCAGGTTGTGCTCGACCGTCAGGCGGATGTCGAGGTTGTCGAGCTGGGGCACGACGCCGAGCTGGGCGCGCGCGTGCTTGGACTCGCCCGGCAGGCGGCAGCCCAGCACCTCGAGCTCGCCCTCGTCGGCGATCGCCTGGGCGGTGAGCATCTTCATGGTGGTGGACTTGCCGGCGCCGTTCGGTCCCAGGAGGCCGACGCAGGTGCCCTCGGGCACCTCGAGGTCGAGGCCCGCCACGGCGGTGATGGCCCCGTAGCGCTTCACCACGCCGCGCATCCTGATCGCGAGCATCGAGCGAGGGTAGCGCCCGTCCCGAATGTGAGGTCCGCGGCGGGAACGGGCAAGCTTCCCGGCGATGGGCGACCTGGTCGAGACGATCACGCGCGGCAACGTCGTCGAGGTGAAGGTGATCCTCGCCTCGGTGGCGCTGGCCCTCGCGGTGTACCAGCTCGTGCTGATCGCGGTCGGGTACGGCAAGGTGCGGCCGCCCTTCCTGGCCTCGCGCGCGGCCTCGTTCGCCCACCGGGCGGTCGGCGACGTGATCGCGGTCCTGCTCGTCGTCGTGGCCATCGCCTGCATCTCGTACTTCGAGGTCGAGGACGACCACGCGGCCCACGTCGCCGCCGCCGTCGCGCTGCTGGCCGTCCTCGCCCTGAAGATCCTGGTGGTGCGCCGCTGGCACCGGCTCAGCGCCCTGCTCCCCTACCTCGGCCTGGGCGTCTTCGTCCTGCTCGCCCTCACCTGGGCGACGTCCGCCGGCGACATCCTGGCGAGCCGGTGACGCGCCAGGTCGTCGGCTCCCTGATCGCCGCCGCGGTCATCGTCATCGTGACGATCGTCGTGGTCACCGCCCGCCTCGGCACGACCAGCACGGCCGAGCTCGAGCTGCGCGAGGACGCGCTGAAGGAGCGCACCGAGCTGCAGGAGGAGCGCCTCGATCAGCAGCGGGAGCAGCGCGAGAAGCGCCAGGAGCAGCGCGAGGGCCGCGACAGCGGCGGCCCCGGCTGAGCGCCGTCAGGTCCCGGCGGCCACGTTGACCGTCGAGCAGACGGCGCAGCGGACGCGCACCTTCTTCGTCATGTATTCGGCCGCCATCGAGGCCGCCAGCACGTTGCCGCACTCCACGCAGACGTAGTCGTCGGGGCCGTTGCCGCGGAAGGCGGGCCGGGCCGGGTCCTCCTGGATCGCGGTGCCGCCGTCCTTGGGCACCTCGCCCTCGCGGATGCGGCGCATCACGACCCGGGCCATCAGGGGCCTCCCGCGGCGGCCATCAGAGCTCGCCGACCTTCCCGGCGAAGTCGGCGATCAGCGCGTCGAGCACGCCGGCCACCACCCCCTCGCCCATCGACGCCGCCTTGCCCGTGATCTGGGCGTCCGTGTGGATGTCGCCGCCGCCGTCGCGGAGCGCGAAGGTCACGGTGGCGTTGGCGTACCCCTGGCCGCCGGTCTCGCGCGACTTCACCGCCAGCACCACGCGGTGGTCGGCGGGGTCCTTCTCGACGATGTCCACCGAACCGGTGAAGGTCATCGACATCGCGCCCATCTTCACCAGGATCTCGGCCTTGACCGAGTCCGGGCCGGTGCGCTCCTTCACGGTGGCGCCCTGCACGCACGGGACCGTGCGATCGAGGTCGAGGATGACGCCGTAGCTGTCGTCCAGCGCCCGCTCGGTCGTGAAGGAATGGTCGAGGACTACCGCCATGTCACCGCCCTCCGTCGGGGACCGGCCGATGGCCGGGATCCCGGGGAATATAGGCTCCCGGGGTGGCGCCGGCCGCGGGCACCTACCACCTCGGACCCGACGACGGGACCCTGTCCCTGCACACGCGCCGCACCGGCGCGGCGGCGAAGGCCGGCCACGACCTGCTGATCGACGTGACGGCCTGGGAGGGGACGCTGACCGTCGGCGACGCGCCCGGCGACGTCGCGGTCGAGGTGGTCGCCGACACGGGGTCGCTGAAGGTGCGCGAGGGCCACGGCGGGGTCCAGGCCCTGGGCGACGACGACAAGGCCAACATCGAGACGACCATCCACGACGAGATCCTCAAGCGCGACCGCATCACGTTCCGCTCGACGGGCGCCGAGCCCGGCGCCGACGGCCGCGTGACCGTCCACGGCGACATGACGATGCTCGGCGTCACGGCGCCGCTCGACATCGACCTGGCGCTCGGCGGCGGCGGCGCGGTCGCGGGGTCGGCCGTCGTGGCCCAGAGCCGGTGGGGCATGAAGCCCTACTCGATCCTGTTCGGCACGCTGAAGGTCGTCGACGAGGTCGGGGTGGAGCTCCGGGCGACGCTGCCCGGCGGCTGAGGCGCGCGGCCGCGCCGCGCGGCGCTCAGTCGCGGTAGACGGTCTGGGCGTCGAGGCCGCCCTCCACGCCCGGCGGCAGCTCGCCGGTGCCGTGCGCGTAGAGCGCCACGTCCTCGATCGTCTTGACCCGGGCGGGGTCGGTCCGGTCGCCCTCGCTCCACGCGCCGTCCGACCAGGTCAGCGACTCCGGCGATGCGCCCAGCGCCATGCTGGCCAGCAGCCTGCCCTTGGCGATGATCTTCTCGGTCGTGCTGGCGATCGCCGCCGGCGTGCCGCCGGAGGGCGTCTCGTTGAACCCGTGACCGACGCCGAACCGGTCGGTGTCGGCCGGCACCACCTTCACGTCGAGCGCGGGCACGCCGAGCTCCTCGGCCACCTGCTGGGCGTACTCGCCCTCCCGGCCGTCCGGGCCCGTGGTGAGGCTGAGCACCATCTTGCCGGTCGGGTGGACGCGCAGAAAGACCGCTCGATAGGCCTCGTTCGCCACTATCGGTTCTCCTCGTCGTCGGGGGTCGCGGATGACGCGAGGCGCTGGCGCTCCTGGTGGGCGGTCAGCGCGTTGTGCTCCTCCAGGTCGCAGAAGGCCGGGCGCGGCCCGCCCTGCGGGTGCGCCGCCACCGTCGGCCGGTCGCATCCCGGATAGATGCACGTGGGCTCTCGCTCGTCGCTCACGTGCGCCCCAGCCCGGGCCATCCCGGCGTCGTCCGGCCGCGGCTCGGGCCGTAGCCGCTCGGCATGGCGACCGAGCTGCCGGGGACCGGCGTGGCGCTGGCCCACGGCTCCTCGTCCGCGGCCGGCACCGGCGGCGCCGGGGGCTCGACCGGCACGGGCGCGTTGCCCTCCCCGGACGCCCCGATGGCGGCGACCACCTCGCCGAGGGCGTCGTAGCTGTGGCCGCTGACCAGCGCGTCGCAGTGAGGCAGCGCGGCCACCATCCCGCCGGCGCGCACCGAGAAGCCCGACGCCGCCGCGCGCGGGTTCACCCAGACGATGCGGTGCGCCAGGCGCGAGAGCCGCGCCATCTCCCGGCCGACGAGTCCCGGATCGCCGCGCTCCCAGCCGTCGGAGAGGATCACCACCACCGCGCCCCGGGCCATGCCGCGGCGGCCGTGACGGTCGTTGAACTCCTTGAGCGCGTCGCCGATGCGGGTGCCGCTCGACCAGTCCGGCGCCGCGGCGGCCGCGCGCTGGATGGCGCGCTCCGGGTTGGGGGAGGCCAGCGCCCGCGTGAGCCGGGTGAGTCGGGTGGCGAAGGAGAAGACCTCGGCGTCGGGACCGCTGCCGGCGGCGCAGGTGAGGAACTGGAGGTAGGCCCGGGCGTAGGGCTCCATCGAGCCGGAGATGTCGCACAGCATGACCAGCCGCCGGTGGGCGATCCGCCGGCGGCGGCGGGCGAGCCGCACCGGCTCGCCGCCGGTGCGCAGGCTGGCGCGCAGGGTGCGGCGCAGGTCGGTGCGGCGGCCGTGCCGGGCGCGCTCGCGGCGGCGCGTGCGCCGGGTCGGGGTCGCGAGCCGCAGGCGGGTCATGAGCCGGTAGAGCTGGGCGAGCTCGTGCGGCTCGAGCTCGGCGAAGCTCGTGCGGGCCAGCCGCTCCTCGTCGCTGGCCAGCGCGAGCGGGATCTCGGCCTCGGCGGCCGGCTCGTCGCCCGCCGGGGCGTGCGCGGGCGCCCGGCCGCCGGCGCCGGCGGGCCGCGCCCGAGCTCGCGCGCACCGCCGCCC